>WFXU01000029.1 GCA_015490455.1 Hyphomicrobiales bacterium | reverse complement strand
CCTTTTCATAAAGCTATTTGTAACGGTAAAAACTATCGCGGCTATATCACATGACTTTGCACGCTTGTGATATGTTGCCAAGCTGCTTGGCAAGCTCTAATAGACCTAACTTCGGTTTAATGATCTTTTCTTAATAAGAGTTCATTTCTAACATCCTTTCTCATACAATTGCAATTTATAAAAAATGTCAGACAAATCTCAACTAATACAAAAAAATAAAAGGCGCAGAATTTGCGCCCCTTTTGCCTTTTATATTTAATGAATATATTATTTGTCGGCTCTTAATTTAATAGCATCTTTATCAGCATCAACATAAATGGTTGCGCCATCACTTACCTCACCAGATAGCATTAAATCGGCTAATTTATCTTGCACCTCACGCTGAATAACGCGTTTTAGGGGGCGCGCACCATAGGAAGGATCATAGCCTTTTTCGGCTAGCCTATCGCGGGCAGCATCTGTTAGTTCAATCTTAATATCTCGCTCTTTGAGCAATTTATTAAGGCGCTTAATTTGAATATCAACAATTTTGCCCATATGTTTTCTTTCAAGCCGATGGAATAATAATATATCATCAACCCTATTCAAAAATTCGGGTCTAAAGGCGCTTCTTAAAGCGTCAAGCACTTTTTCTCGCACTTTTTCAACCGATTCACCCTCATTAAGCTCAACCAAATATTGTGAACCAATATTTGAAGTCATGATGATAAGCGTATTTCTGAAATCAACGGTTCTTCCCTGACCATCGGTAAGCCGTCCATCATCAAGCACTTGCAATAAGATATTAAACACATCAGGGTGTGCCTTTTCTATCTCATCAAATAGGATAACTTGATATGGGCGACGGCGCACACTTTCAGTTAAAACTCCACCCTCATCATAGCCAACATAACCGGGAGGCGCACCAATTAGCCTTGCTACCGAATGTTTCTCCATAAATTCACTCATATCAAGGCGAACCATAGCATTTTCATCATCAAATAAAAATTCAGCCAATGCTTTGGTTAGTTCGGTCTTACCAACACCGGTTGGTCCTAAAAACATGAATGAGCCTATCGGGCGATTTGGGTCTTGCAAACCAGCACGCGAGCGACGAATGGCTTTTGATACTGCTTCAACAGCTTCATTTTGTCCAATAACTCTTGAACTGAGCGCTTGTTCCATTTTTAATAATTTTTCTCGTTCACCTTCAAGCATTTTATCAACCGGAATTCCTGTCCAACGCGAAACAATTTGCGCTATCATATTTGGCGTTACAACTTCTGCAGCCATTGAAGAATCATCGCTAGCCTTATCCCCTGCAGATTCTGCTTCCTTAATACGTTTTTCCAAATCCGGAATAATTCCATAGGCTAATTGCCCGGCCTTTTCTAAATTTCCCTCACGCTGGGCTATTTCAAGTTCTGAGCGGGCATTATCTAATTGTTCTTTTAATTTTTGCGCTTCAACTAGCCTTTCTCTTTCGGCCTCCCAACGCTGAGTTAAACTTCTTGATTGTTCTTCCAGATTAGATAGTTCTTCCTCCAATTTCTCAAGCCGTAATTTTGCGGCATCATCTTTTTCTTTTTTAAGGGCTTCGCGCTCAATTTTTAGCTGAATAATTCTTCTATCGAGCTCATCAAGCTCTTCTGGTTTACTATCAACCGCCATGCGAAGGCGTGCTGAAGCCTCGTCCATTAAATCAATTGCCTTATCGGGCAAGAATCTATCGGTTATATAACGATTTGATAGGGTAGCGGCGGCGACAATAGCGCTATCAGAAATTCTCACACCATGATGAAGCTCATATTTTTCCTTTAAGCCGCGCAAAATTGAAATAGTATCTTCAACTGTCGGCTCATTAATAAAGACGGGCTGGAAGCGCCTTGCAAGAGCGGCATCTTTTTCAACATATTTTCTATATTCATCAAGCGTTGTTGCGCCTACACAATGTAATTCGCCGCGCGCTAAAGCGGGTTTTAATAAGTTAGAAGCGTCCATCGCTCCATCAGATTTTCCAGCGCCAACAAGCGTATGCATCTCATCAATGAATAGGATAACCTGCCCTTCTGCTGCCTTAATCTCATTAAGCACGCCTTTAAGCCGTTCTTCAAATTCTCCGCGATATTTCGCCCCAGCAATAAGCGCTCCCATATCAAGTGCTAAAAGAGATTTATTTTTCAGACTTTCTGGCACATCGCCATTTACAATACGCAAAGCCAGACCTTCAGCAATAGCGGTTTTACCAACTCCGGGTTCACCAATTAATACCGGATTATTTTTGGTGCGGCGTGAAAGCACCTGAATAGTGCGTCTTATTTCTTCTTCCCGCCCTATAACCGGGTCTAATTTACCATCGCGTGCTTCTTTGGTTAAGTCGCGAGTATATTTTTTTAATGCATCATATTGATTTTCAGCGTTGGCGCTATCGGCGGTGCGCCCCTTTCTTAAATCATTTATGGCTTCATTAAGATTTGCCGCAGTTAGCCCAATTGACGCAAGAATTTTACCTGCTTCGCTAGATTTTTCAATCACAAGGGCTAATAATAATCTTTCTACCGTTACATAGCCATCACCGGCCTTTTCGGCGGCAGTTTGCGCGGTTGCAAATATTTTTGCCATTTCCTGACTAAGATATATTTGCTCATTACCACCAGAAACTTTTGGTATTTTTTTTAATGAAGCAATTGTGTCTGCCATAGCTTGCTTAGCATTGCCGCCAGCCTTTTCTATTAAGCCGCTTGCTAAGCCCTCGCTATCATCAAGCAAAACTTTTAATAAATGAAGAGAAGAAAATTTTTGATGTCCTTCACTTAAGGCATAAGTTTGCGCAGCTTGAATAAAGCCACGCGCTCTTTCTGTATATTTTTCAAAATCCATGATTAAACTCCTTATGCACAAGGCCTAATGCCCATTATGGCACATTTTAGCCTCGCCAACTTTATCTGGCCTAGATATAGGAAGGAAAAATAAAAACAAAAGAGCCTTTATCAAAATTATTTTTATGGCGAATTATAAAATATCGCTCATAAATGGTAGCTGGTAATAATATCTCAGCTTGCAATATTTGGCTTTCCAATATTATTTTCTAAAAAGGCAGGAAGCTCGTTTTGTTCCTGCGGAGTAGTATTTTGGGGAGTAGTCTCTTGGTTGCCCTCATTAAGCTCGCCCTTTTTCTCCTCTATTCCATTTGCTTCTTCATTTGAGGATTTTTTTGCTCTTTGCCTCTTTGCGCGCCTTGTTTTGCTTTCTTTGGTTTTGCTATCTTTATTATCTGTTTTATCGCTTATATTATCAACATTATTAATTGTGTCAGCTTCTCCTTTTTTGGTGGCGGTTTCGGTTAAGTTTGTAATTTCAGCTAATTGTTCTTCGCTATCATTATTTATAGCAGATTCTTCACTAGGCTGCTGAATTTCGGAAGCCCCCTGTTCCTTTTCATTTTGTTCATCTGCTTTTTGTTCGTTTAATTGTTCTTCAATTTGTTTTTCTTTGGCAGCCTGTTTTTCTTGTTGTTTCTCTTGTTGTTTTTCTTGGCGCTGTTGATTTTGTGCCTGTGCGGCAAAGACGATGCGCAAATAATGTTCGGCAAATTGTAAATAGCTTTGTTCAAGCACCGAATCGCCGGCACTATGAGCATCTCTTGCTAATTGCACATATTTTTCGGCAATAGTTGCGGCATTGCCCCGCACTTTTCCTTCGGGGCCGTTAGATTCGTAGGTGCGCGCAAGAGGGTTTCCTCCACTCTGTCTGCGATTGGAACTACCTCGGCTCCTAGATCGTTTATTCTGATTATTTGATCTCATATTTTGCTAAAAGTTCTTATTTTGAAGTTTCACTCTCTGAATTTAGCTTTTACACGAAATATATCGCAAATTTACTGCTAAATTAGCCAATTTCAAATCCCAAGACTTATTAAACTGCTTATTCCTGGCTGCTATCTCCCAGCCTCCATTCTTTAACCACCTACCATAGACATTCGCATTATGGCTGCCTATCACTGACCGTTTGACCCTCAACCGCCTGCCTCTCTGCCACCTGCCCTCGTGTCCCAACGTGTCCCAACGTGCCCTAAACCTGCCTCTCGGTTGCTCAGCCTTTGATGCCCGCTCTTAACCGCCCGCCTCTCAGGTCGCTCGCACCCTAACCACTCGCACCCCAACCACTCATACCCTAACACCTGCGCTCCGACCGCCTGCATTCCCAACCGCCTGCACCCGCTTTGCAAGCCTGACTTAGTAATATTTATAAGGATGCGGATGGCTGTCATTGAAGCTAGTGATTTGCTCCAATTAGCAGGGCTACATTAGCGGCTTTATTTGGTGATTCCAAGTAAAAAATAAAAAAACCAGCTTTATTTGGTAAAATGCTTAAATTTTTTGCAAAATTATAGCGCGATTTATATTGGCTAGGTCTTTTTTAAGTGAGAAATTAGCAAAACCCTCACTGGCAAAAATTCTAATTATTTCTTCTTCCTGCCCTTTGCCAAATTCCAAAATTATTATTCCATTTTGTTTAAGGAATTTTTTTGCATTGCTGGCAATTATTCTATAGGCTTCTAACCCGTCTTCACCGCCATTTAGCGCTAAAAATGGATCAAATTTACGCACTTCTAAAGATAGTTTTTTTATCTTCTCTGTAGCTATATAGGGTGGGTTAGATAAGATTAGGTCAAATTGCATATCTGGCTTTAGCGGGTCAAACCAATTTCCCAAAAGAAAATTTATTTGCTTATTTTGATTATGATAAATTGCATTTTGCTTGGCGATTTTTATTGCTTCTTTATTTATGTCTGTTGCTATTGCCGATATATTATTACTATTGGCCAAAATAGAAATGCTAATACAGCCAGAACCGGTGCCTAGCTCTAAAAAATTTATCTTTTTTTTGCCTTCCTGCTGTTTTTGCTTAATATAAAAAATTGCTAAATCAACTAATAGTTCTGTTTCCGGACGGGGAATTAATGTTGCTTTATTTAGCTTAAAATTAAGCCCATAAAATTCCTTTTCTTCTAAAATACGGGCGATAGGTTCGCCAGCTAAGCGATAATTGCCTAATTGTTGTAATTTTTCTAATTGCTTAATTGTTGCTATTTCTTGCTCTTTAAGTGCTAATTCAATATCAGTTAAGCCAAAGGCATATTTGGCTAATATTTTTGCATCAAGCAACGGATTTTCTATTTTTCTTTGCCTAAATTCTTTGCTTAACAAACGCCAGGCTTCACCCTTTGTTATTTTTTGTTGCAAATTAAAATAAAATTTATTCTTCATCTAATGCGGCTAATTGTGCGGCTTGATTTTCGGTTATTAGTGCTGAAATAAGTTCTTCAAGCGCTTCACCCTCAAGCACTTTATCCAGCTTATAAAGGGTTAGATTTATTCTATGGTCTGTAACTCTGCCTTGTGGGAAATTATAAGTTCTAATTCTGCCGGATCTATCACCTGTTCCGACTTGATCTCTTCTAGCTTCTGCTCTTTCACTATCGCGTTTTGCTTTTTCTGCCTCATATAGTCTGGCGCGTAGGACCTTCATTGCGGTAGCGCGATTTTGATGTTGGCTTTTTTCTGACGCTATTACCACAATACCGGTTGGGATATGGGTTATTCTAACGGCGCTATCGGTTGTATTAACATGCTGTCCGCCGGCGCCTGAAGCGCGCATTGTATCTATACGAATATCTTCATTTTTTATTTCAATATCAATATCTTCAGCTTCAGGTAAAACAGCAACAGTTGCGGCAGAAGTGTGAATACGCCCCTGTGTTTCAGTATCAGGCACTCTTTGTACCCGATGCACACCGCTTTCATATTTTAATTTTGCATAAGCACCAGTGCCTGCTATATTAAGGGTTATTTCCTTAAATCCGCCAACATCACCCTCATTTTGTCCCATTATAGTGGTTTTCCACCCATTTAGTTCGGCATAGCGCTGATACATACGCGCTAAATCGCCGGCAAAAAGGGCTGCTTCATCTCCTCCCGTTCCAGCTCTAACCTCTATAATAACTGAGGCATCATCATCGGCATCTTTAGGCAATAATAATAATCTTATTTCATGCGCTAATTTTTCGATTTGTGCGTTAAGCTCTTCTACTTCCTGGCGAGCCATTTCGGCCATTTCGCTATCATCACTATTGAGTAATTCTTTTGCACCAGCAAGGTCGCTAAGATTTTTGCGATATTTATGAATAGTTTGCACAACTGGCTGGAGGGAAGAATATTCTTTTGCCAATTTTACATATTCATCGGGGCTTGGCCCTGCGGCCATTTCTTGCTCTAACAGATTAAAGCGGGCAATAAGCGCATCTAATTTTTCATCAGGTAATTTTGCCATAGGAAACTTTCACTAAATTGGCAGATTTTGCTGCTCAATATTATTTGCCAGCAATTCGCGCACAGTTATATTATTTGCACCATTAGAAAGTAAATCTAAAATTTGTTTTTTTATTGGATCTAACTCTAAAGATAAGATTAATTCTTTAATTGGTCCAATGGAAGAAGGTCCCATAGAAAGTCGGGTCATGCCGATTGATAAAAGTGCCAGCGCTTCTATCGGACGGCCTGCTAATTCGCCACACATAGTTACATTTATATTATATTTTTTAGCACTGTCTACAATAAGTTTGAATGCTCTTAGACGCGGCAAGGCAATTGGGTCATAATTATTCGCCACGCGCGGATTAGCTCTGTCGCTGGCCGTTAAAAATTGCACTAAATCATTTGAACCAATAGAAATAAAGTCAACCTCAGGTAATAATTGGTCAAGTTCAAACAATAAAGAGGGAACTTCAATCATTGCTCCTAGTTCAATTTTTTCTGGTATTTTCTGTCCTAATTTTTTTAGGCGGGCGCATTCTTTGTCAACGACTTTACGCACTTGCTTAAATTCAATAGTCTCACTTACCATTGGTACTAAAATTTTAAGTTCCCTACCTTTGCTAGCCAAAAGAAGAGCACGTATTTGCGTGCGTATAAGGCCAGGCCTATCAAGGGCTAATCGTAAAGAACGCCACCCCATTGCCGGGTTTTCTTCAGCGGCTGAGCGCATATAGGGAACCACTTTATCTCCGCCAATATCAAGGAGGCGAAAAGTTATTTCTTTTCCCTTAGCCATATCCATAGCTCTGGAATATAGTTCAACCTGTTCATTTATGCGCGGTAATTTAGAAGCTATCATAAATTGTAATTCGGTGCGAAACAGACCAATTCCATTTGCTCCGGTTTCCGCTAGCGCCTGCATATCCGCAACCAGGCCGGAATTATGCAATAATGTGATTTTATGTCCATCTTTGGTAATTGCCGATCTTTTGCGCAATGAAGCATAGCGTTTTAGCCTTTTTGTTGTCAGTTCTAATTTATCAATATAGGCTGTTTCAACGTCAGCATTGGGGCGTAAATGCACTACTCCATCGCTGCCATCAACAATAATATCATCACCATTTTCGCATAAAGAAACAACAGAATCTGTCTGTCCAACCGCGACAATTCCAAGTGAGCGCGCAACTATTGCCACATGTGAAGTTATCGCTCCCTCCTCCAGCACTATAGCGACCAATTTATTTCTATCATAATCAAGTAATTCGGCCGGCCCCATATTGCGCGCTACAATTATTGCCCTATCGGGTAAAATATGTGGTTTTTCGCTAATATTATTGTCGGTAAGGGTGCGTAATAATCTATTAGCCAAATCGTCAAGATCGTGTAGCCTATCACGAATATAAGGGTCAGACTGGCGTAACATTCTAGCCCTTGTGTCATTTTGCACCCTTTCAACTCCGGCTTCGGCTGTTAAACCACCCTTTATGGCTTCCTTTATACGCCGCTCCCACCCCCTATCATGGGCGAACATGCGATAGCTTTCTAAAATTTCCCTATGGGTTGAAGATATTTGCATGTCGGAGCGATTTAACAAATCATCAATTGACATGCGCATTGAACATAAAGCCTTATTTAAGCGTTCTAATTCATATTCAATATTGTCAGCAACAAAACTGGTCACGACCACTCTTGGATCGTGCAAGACAACTTTTCCAAGCGCAATTCCTTCGGAAAATCCTATTCCCTCAATAGTGCGCGGGCGGCGTAAATCAATATCTACGCCGGGCCTAATCAGATTTTCAAATTCTGAAGTTGAGAGCATTTCCGCTAAAATTGTTGCAGTTGTGAGCATGGCTTCGGTTTCATCTTCGCTATAAATTCGCTTTTCTTTATTTTGCACCACCAAAACACCTAACATTTGCCCCGCGCGTAAAACCGGTACACCCAAAAATGCGTTTAGTTTTTCTTCTCCCGTTTCAGGGCGATAGGCAAAGGACGGGTGTTCAGAAGCATTATCAAGATTTATTGGTTTAGCCCTTTCCCCAATAAGGCCTACCAATCCCTCGCCAAGCTGTAGGGTGGTCATATGCACCGCTTCACGTTTTAAGCCAAAAGTTGCAAATAGCTCTAATTTTCTATCGTCACGCAATACATAAAAGGAGCAGACATCGGCGCTCATATTTTTGGCAATAACATCAACAATTTTATCTAAACGCTGCTGAGATTCCAGCGGTTCAGCGAGCGTTTCGCGCAATTGCTTTAGCAATATTTGTGGGCTACCAGATTTTAGCGGCATTATTTTCTGTTTCCCTTTATTTTTGACATTATGTCTTTCTAGGAATTAACCAAAAGACGGTTGTTGCGCTAAATTAACCTAAAGATAGTTAAATTAATGATTTAACCAAATTCTGGCTAATTCTCTTCCTTGTCAAGACCATAAAAACTATGCAATGAACGCACAGCAAGCTCCCCATATTCCTCATCTATTAACACCGAAGTTTTAATTTCTGAAGTAGTAATAAGCTGTATATTAATACCCTTATCGGCTAATGCTTTGAACATTGAGGAGGCAACTCCAGCATGTGAGCGCATTCCAACCCCAATGACCGAAATTTTAGCGCTTCCTTTAGAGCCGGAAATTGCATCATATTCAAATCTATCACTGGCAGCTTTGAGCGCTTTTATTGCCCTTTCATATTCTTCATCGGGCACCGTAAAAGTAATATCTGTTGTTTTTCCATCGTCAGCAATATTTTGCACTATCATATCAACTATAATTCGCTCATCGGCCAAAGCACCAAAAACAGAAGCAGCAACTCCGGGATGATCCTTTACCCCACGCAGGGTAATTTTTGCTTCTCCCTTGACCATTGTAACGCCAGAAACAATTTGTTTTTCCACTATCTCATCCTCATCACAAACTAAGGTTCCTAAAATTTTACCATCATTATTTGCAAAATCATTCTGTTTTGCGTCTGGATCATCAAAAGTTGAGCGCACTGCTAAACGAACTTTATGCGCCATTGCCAATTCAACCGAACGTGTTTGCAACACTTTGGCGCCTAATGAAGCCATTTCTAACATTTCCTCAAAAGAAATTTTCTCCAACCTTCTGGCCTTAGGAACAATACGCGGATCGCTCGTATAAACACCATCTACATCCGTATAAATATCACACCTATCTGCATTAATCGCTGCTGCTACTGCTACTGCTGAAGTGTCTGAGCCGCCTCTGCCAAGTGTTGCAACTCTGCCAGAGGGAGCAATGCCCTGAAAACCAGTAATAACGCAAACCATATTATTTGCCATAGTTTCTAGCAGATTTTTAGCATCAATATCAACAATTCTTGCCGCTCCGTGCGCTTCATCGGTTTTTATTGGCACTTGCCAGCCGGAATAAGAGCGTGCCTTTATGCCCATATCAGATAATATTATTGCCATTAATCCGGCGGTAATTTGTTCTCCTGAAGCAACAATTGCATCATATTCGCGCGCATCATGTATTGGCGCAGCTTCTTTTGCCCATTTTATAAGTTGGTTGGTTGTTCCGGCCATTGCCGAAACTATTACACAAATTTCGTGTCCGGCTTCAAATTCGCGTTTAACATGCCTAGCTGCAAAGCGAATTTTTTCTACATTTGCGACCGAAGTTCCACCAAATTTTATAACTAAGCGCGCCACAACAGCTTTCCTTTCAATAGGCAGCAATATATTTATAAGAACTATTTGCAGGGCTAAATGGCATAAAGCTGGCATTCATTCAACCATTAGTAAGAATATTAGTAAGAAACTCTCTCTTATTTTTGCTAAACTATTATTTATTATGCTATAGTTTGGTGGGTAATTATATTGCGCTTCCCCCAACAAAACCAAACATTAGCTTTAATTTATTCTCCCATTTTGCTAGAAAAGATAATTAAAGCTCAATCTTGATTCGGTGAGAAATGTCTGAGGAAAAAAATATAAAAACAGAGGAATATAGTGCTGATTCTATCAAAGTTCTTAAGGGCTTAGATGCTGTTAGGAAACGTCCTGGCATGTATATTGGTGATACGGATGACGGATCAGGATTACACCATATGGTATATGAGGTGCTTGATAATGCAATAGATGAGGCACTTGCAGGACATGCTGATGCTATAAGTGTGACATTAAATGCCGATGGTTCGGTAACAGTTACCGATAATGGGCGGGGTATTCCTACAGAGATCCATAAAGAAGAGGGTATTTCCGCCGCCGAACTTATTATGACCCAGCTACATGCTGGTGGTAAATTTGATTCAAATTCCTATAAGGTTTCGGGTGGTTTACACGGTGTTGGCGTTTCGGTTGTTAATGCTCTTTCTTCCTGGCTCAAATTGACAATTCATCGCGGGGGCAAAATTCATCAAATGAGTTTTACGCATGGTGTTGCAGATTCTGAATTGAAAATAATTGGGGAGGCTGGTGATAAAACCGGCACGGAAATAAGTTTTATGCCCTCAAGTAAAACTTTTTCTAAAACTGAATTTGACTATAATACGCTTGAACACAGATTGCGTGAATTGGCTTTTCTTAATTCTGGTGTCAGAATTATTTTACGCGATTTACGCCACCCTGAAATAGTTGAAACAGAATTATATTATGAGGGCGGGCTAGAGGCCTATGTTCGTTATTTGGATAGAAATAAGACGCCGCTAATTGATAATCCTATTCTGATTACAGCGCAAAAAGATGATGTTGTGGTTGAGGCTGCTCTTTGGTGGAATGATAGCTATCATGAGAATGTTTTATGTTTTACCAATAATATTCCTCAGCGCGATGGCGGCACACATTTAGCAGGCCTTCGTAGCGCCCTAACCCGACAGGTTAATGGCTATGCGGAAAGTTCCGGTATTGCCAAAAAAGAAAAAGTTTCATTAACAGGTGATGATTGCCGTGAGGGGTTGACCTGTGTCCTCTCAATTAAAGTTCCAGATCCAAAATTTTCTTCGCAAACCAAAGATAAATTAGTGTCTTCAGAGGTTCGCCCTGTAGTTGAAAGCTGCATAAATGAAAAACTCTCCCAATGGTTTGAAGAACATCCAAATGAGGCTAAAAATATTGTAGCTAAGGTTGTTTCGGCCGCCGCAGCGCGTGAAGCTGCCCGCAAAGCACGGGAACTTACCAGGCGTAAATCGGCTTTGGAAATATCTTCATTACCGGGCAAATTGGCCGATTGCCAGGAACGTGATCCGGCAAAGGCAGAAATTTTTATTGTAGAGGGTGATAGTGCCGGCGGCTCAGCCAAGCAGGGGCGCGATAGGGCAACCCAAGCTGTTTTACCTTTGCGCGGAAAAATTCTTAATGTTGAAAGAGCGCGCTTTGATAGAATGTTATCTTCTGAACAAATAGGCACCCTTATTACGGCTTTAGGCACGGGTATTGGACGGGAAGAATTTGATATTAATAAATTACGCTATCACAAAATTATAATTATGACTGATGCCGATGTTGATGGAGCACATATTAGAACATTGCTGCTCACTTTCTTTTATCGCCAAATGCCTGAAATTATTGAACGCGGCTATCTTTATATTGCCCAACCACCCCTTTATAAAATTAAGCGTGCTTCATCAGAACAATATCTAAAAGATGAAGCGGCACTGGAAGGTTATT
This sequence comes from Hyphomicrobiales bacterium, assembly GCA_015490455.1. Classification (GTDB taxonomy): domain Bacteria; phylum Pseudomonadota; class Alphaproteobacteria; order Rhizobiales; family Devosiaceae; genus S141-66. Next base: position 34,351 of record WFXU01000029.1, on the reverse strand, counting down.
TATTAAATATGGGCGCGCAAGATGCTATATTTACTTCCCATAGTGGCAGCGCGCATATTGGAGATGACCTAATTGACATTGCCCGTAATGCACGTGATTTGGTACATGCACTAAACTCCATCAACCAGCTTTATAATCGCTCTATTGTTGAGCAGGCTGCCATTGCCGGTGCTTTTGATAATAATGAGTTAGATGAAAAAATGGCCGAACAAATGGGTAAAAATATAGCCCTTAGATTAGACGCTATTTCTGATGAGGTTGAGCGTGGATGGGTTGGAGCGAGCGATGGAAAGGGTGGGTTAAAATTTAGCCGTATTGTGCGTGGGGTTGAAGAAACCCATATTCTTGACGCTAATCTTATTTCTTCAAGCGATGCCAGAAAAATTTTGGCAATAGTTGAGAAATTTGCCGATTTATTTGAAAAGCCCGGTTCCTTAAGAATAAAAGATAATATTATTCCAATTTATAGTCCCTCATCTTTGTTTGAACAAATTACTAATATTGGTCGTAAGGGCATTAGCTTACAACGCTATAAGGGGTTGGGGGAGATGAACCCGGATCAATTATGGGAAACAACGCTGGATCCAAATATTCGCTCCTTATTACAAGTGCAAATTAAGGAAAGCGATCTGGCCGATGAGACATTTTCACAACTTATGGGAGATTTGGTTGAACCTCGCCGCGAATTTATTCAAAATAATGCCCTAAATGTTGCAAATTTGGACGTTTGACAGAATTTAATTTACATAAACAAGCCACATTTACATGAATATATATATTATTACTAATTTGGCTAGCATAGCTTACAATGGATATTAGACTTTCACAAACTGATAGAATAGGCGCAAATAACTCCAAAAAGGGTAAAAGAAAGAAGCCTATTCGCAATAAAAAGAGTAAAAAGCCCATTCGCAAACAAACCAGGCGCTCAAAAAAGAAAAGAAAATTAACTTTAGGTAGAATAATAGGATTTTTTCTTTATTGGGGGCTTATTTTTGCCATCTGGGGCGGAATTGCTATAGCCGTAATAGTTGGTTATATCGCCTTGCAAATGCCTTCTTCTGACAGTTGGGCGGTGCCTGATAGGCCGGCAAATATTCGTATTATTGCTAATAATGGAAAGCTAATTTCTAATCGTGGGCAAATGGGTGGGGAGGCTGTATCTATTCGTGAATTGCCCTATTATGTGCCTGCGGCAATAATTGCGATTGAAGATAGGCGTTTTATGAAGCATTTTGGCATTGATCCAATAGGAATTTTGGGAGCTATTCGCATAAATCTATCTGAGGGTAGAGGTCCTTTACAAGGGCATGGCGGTTCAACCATTACTCAACAGGTTGCTAAAAATCTTTTTTTAACTCCCGAACAAACCATAAAACGCAAAATACAGGAAGCGCTTTTGGCCTTATGGCTTGAGCGAAATTATTCTAAAAATGATATTTTAGAACTCTACTTAAACCGCGTTTATTTTGGTGCTAATTCATGGGGTATTGAGGCGGCTTCGCAAACCTATTTTGGTAAATCGGCGCGCAATATTTCGCTTGGTGAAGCGGCTATTTTAGCTGGCTTACTCAAAGCTCCATCGCGCCTTGCTCCGAATAAAAACCCAAAAGGTGCCGCCCAAAGAGCGCGTATTGTATTAAATGAAATGGCCAAGAGCGGATTTATTTCTGAAAAAGAAGCAAAAGCTGCCGCAATAGATCCCAATAAAAGAATTAGAACCAAAATAGCGGGCGCTGAATATTATGTTGCTGATTGGGTTGAGGCCTTAATGCAGTCCTATATTGGTGATGTAGATGAAGATGTGATTGTAACAACCACCATTGATTGGGATTTACAAAAATATGGGGAATTTTTAGTAAGGGAATATGTAAGGGAATATGGTGAAAAAAAGGGCTTTTCGCAAGCCGCTTTGGTGAGCATGGATATTGACGGTAAAATATTGGCTCTTGTTGGTGGCACCGATTATGCCAAGAGCCAATATAATCGCGCAGTTACGGCGCGGCGCCAGCCAGGTTCAACCTTTAAGATCTTTGTATATCTTGCCGCGCTGGAAGCCGGACTTACTCCAGATGTGATTTTACAAGACGAGAAATTTACCTATCAAGGCTGGTCGCCGCAAAATTATAATGATAAATATGTTGGCCCTGTCAAAATGATTGATGCTTTGGCATATTCGCTCAATTCGGTTGCCGCTGCTTTAACAATAAATTTGGGGCCGCAAAAAATTGTTGATGTGGCAATGCGGCTTGGAATTTCTTCCCCCCTTAAACCTATTCCCTCCATAGCGCTTGGCACGCAAGAAGTTTCTCTTTTGGAGCTAACAGCTGCCTTTGCGCCATTTGCCAATGGGGGTAATGGAGTAATTGCCAATATTATTACCAAAATAGAAACGGTTGATGGAAAAATTTTATATGAAGATATTCCCGCCGGTCCCGGACGGGTTATAGAGCCGCAATATGTTGCCATGATGAATAATATGCTTATGAAGGCGGTGGAAATAGGAACCGGGAAAAATGCTAAAATTGATAATTGGCCAATTGCCGGCAAAACCGGAACAACGCAAAATTCACGCGATGCTTTATTTGTTGGCTATAGTGCCAATATGATTAGCGGGGTTTGGATGGGAAATGATGATGGCTCTCCTACAAATGGATTGAGCGGGGGAGATTTGCCAGCTCTTTTATGGTCGGAATTTATGAAAAAGGCGCATGAAGGCTTGCCTATAAAACCGCTTCCAACTTCGCATATTGTTCCGGTTCCAAATGAAAATATAGGGCAGAATAATAAAGAAAAAGAAAGGCCAACCACTTTGGTGGATTTATTAAATAGCCTATTTGAAAATAATTAACTCTTAATCGCTTTAGCAATGGCCAATATTGAGCTAAAACATATATCTTGAATTTATCAATACTAGCCTTTATATTGTGTGAATTAAACTGGAACGGTTGGGTAAATGCCAAATAAAGCAAAAAATAATTCCAAAAATAGCCAAAATTCACCCTGCCTATTGGCGGTTTTGCGCATGGCTGGTTTGCGCCCAACCCAACAGCGGGTGAGTCTTGCCAAATTATTATTTACCGGTTCGCACCGTCATGTTTGCGCCGAACAATTACATAAAGAAGCCACCGCAAATGGCAGTAAAATTTCTCTTGCCACCGTCTATAATAGTCTAAATCAATTTGTTGAAGTAGGCTTGCTGCGCGAAATAAATATTGATCGTAATAGATCTTATTTTGATACAAATACGAGCGATCATCACCATTTCTATATTGAAGATGAGCAAAAAGTAATAGATATTCCTAATAATTCTGTGGTGTTAGATAATCTTCCATCTGCTCCAAAGGGAACCAAAATTACCTCTGTTAATGTGGTTATGCGCGTTAAGAAGGTTGAAAAACATTCTAATTAGTTGGCCATGAAGATTTATCGCTCAGAAGTCAGAAATCGGAGGGTGAAGGTGAATTTGTGAGGAAAAAGGATAGTGTGCGCGGCGGGCGGTTACTAACATCTCTCATACAGTTGCAATTTATAAAGAATGTCAGAACAAATCTCAACTAATACAATTTATCGCTACTATTTGTCTTTTTTTTAGATCTATCCCATAATCTTGCTTGCATAGTTCAAATAACTTCTCATGCAAATCAAGCTTGATATAAGTCTTGTCAAGTAAGGATTTTAAGCGTTGGTTCTCTCGCTCTAATTGCTTTAATCTATCAACATCAGATAATGACATTATATACTCCTTCTTGGGTAATAACTCATCTTTGTTATATTTCTTTATCCAACACGAAATAGTTGAAGAGCCGCCAATATTATAAAGCTTGCGGGCTTGAACAATACTCAATTCACCGCGATCAATGCAAGAAATAACACAAAGCTTAAAACTCTCACTATAATAACATAAAATAGATGACATCGCAAAATCCAATCAAGAAAATAACTGTCAACATATAGCAGGACAAGACATACCTTCTGATTTCCACCTTCCGACTTCCGACTTCTGATTTCTGGCTTCCGACTTCTGATTTCCAAATAATAAAATTCTTCATAGGCGATTAATTATCCAATTCGTTTCTTAAACAGTAAAAAAAGTAATAAAAAAACAGCAATATGTGATATTATCGCCAGCAAAATAATTATATTCTGGCTGAGATATTGAAATGGGGTGAATTGAAAACTCTCACCTATCCAATAGGTTGGAAATATCGCCCCTAAATAGCGCCACGCCGAAGGAATAAGCGCTAAAGCTGGCATCAGCGCTCCTATATTTACCAATTTTGCTACCGCTAACCCTTCAACCTTATTATTGGCTAAAGCGGGAATGATTAGCGCCATAGACATAGCTTCTAGCCCGATTAAAATTATATAAAATATTTTCATCTCCCAAACCATATTTGGCAATAAGAGTTCTATAGATAGTAGCGTAATAATTGCCGACATAATAAATGTAAGCGTAAGCCGATAAACCATCAGACCATTTTTACCTATTGGGGTTATTTCAACTGCTATTAATGGTCCATCATCACGTTCTTCTAATATTAAAAAACCCGATATCCAACCAACTAAAAAGGCAGAAAAAGTAAGAATAGTTGGCACGGCAAGGTTAAAAACACTGGTTGGGAAATTAAACTCATTTGCTATTTTTTCGCCAAAAAAATAAATTATAAAAACTGGAAGAATTGCCAGCACACTTACATATACTAGCACTGGATCACGAATAATATTTTTTGCATCAGCCCTCATAAGGGCAAAAAACCGCTTTGGCTTATAAATATAAAGCAGCTTCATTTTCTTCCTAATTCCTTTTCAAGAGTCTTTATGGCTAGCAATATGGAAAATATAAGAGTAATTATTACCACAATAAACATGATGCTAATCTCTAAAATTGTAGCGCTGCCAGCCCCAGTGCCAAGCAAAATTAGCTTAAATTGAGCGGTAGTTGGAATAAATAGTGCCCAAAAAGGCATTGGGTTAATAAATGCTATCATTCCAAGCAATAAAAGTGGCATAACAATAGTAACCGAGCCTAATAAATAGCCGCTTAATGTCTTAAAAAATAAAGCAGCTGGCACTCCAATTGCTATAAATTGCACTGAGGTTAAAATTACAATTGTAATTAACATTACCCAATTTATTTCATTATGGGTGAAATTGACCAATATTATCACCGCCAATAAACCAATTAAAGTTAGGCTAATGGCTTTTGCTAAAAAATATTCCATTGCGCTTATTGGGGTAATCGCAAGGCCTGATCGCACATCTTCGCTTTTTTCCAACTGCATAAGAGCGCCAAGAAAGAAAAAGCCAAATACACTCGGCTCCATAATAATAATCAGACCAGCCATCCAAGAGGGCATAAGAGAGCCAGCATAAATAAATGCGCCAATATAAAACGCAACAACCACACTATAGGCTGCGATTATTCCATAGCGAAATAATAATAAAAAATCGTTTTTTAATAGAGTTAAAAGGCGAAAGGACATTATTTATCCCTTCCTTTTGCCTCATCTGTCACCTTAATAAATACATCATCAAGAGATGCCTCTAATGTATGCATTGAGATAATATTATTGCTATTAAGAATTTTTAAGAACTGAGCATTTTTGCCAATATTTTCCATTGGAAAAATCTGTTTTTTAGTCTTATCTTTTATCTTGGTCTCGACCTGTAAAATATTTTTACCATATTGTTTTTTTAATTCGCTTGGAATACCCGAAACAGGAATATAGCCATTGGTTAAAAAACCAACCCTATCGCATATTTCATCGGCCTCTGCCATATTATGAGTGGTAAGAAATATGGTTTTACCTTCATTTTTAAGGCGCAAAATCAACTCTCGTGTAAGGCGAGCTTGTTTTGGATCTTGCCCAGTTGTTGGCTCATCAAAAAATAATAGGTCGGGATCATTTAATAATGAGCGACAAAGATTAAGCCGCATTTTCATGCCCTTAGAAAAATTGCCAACTCGTTGGTTGGCGCTATCTTTTAATCCAACAAGGTCTAATATTTCCATTGGGTCTTTAGTCTTGCTTTCATAAAGGGCGGCAAATAATTTGAGATTTTCTAGCGCTGTTAGGCGCAAATAAAGGGTTGGCAATTCAAAACTAACCCCAATTTTTTCATAAAAGAAACGATTAATATGTCTAATTGATTGGTTAAATATTTTTGCGGTGCCGCTAAATTTCGGCAATAATCCCATTAAGATTTTTTGGGTGGTGGATTTACCGCTTCCAGAAGGGCCAAGCAGACCATAAATCTCACCTTTATTAATCGAAAAACTAAGATTATCTAGAACCAAAATATTTGACTTAGGATAGGCAAAACTAAGATTTTCAACTTCTATCATTATTCATGCCCTTATTTTCACATTAAATGTGGCGAGGACATTTTCAAATTGCACCTATAATAATTGGAGCGAGGAAAATAACCGCCCATTGTAAGATATTTAGCAGTAAAAAACTCGCTCAAACGCAAAGAATAAGCTGCCCAAACCGCAAAAGAAAGCGCCACAAAATCAAATAAAACTAAAATTGCTCGTTTTAATGGGCGCGGTAAAGATAGTAATTTATCGCGAAAAAAATTTAACATAATTATTTATAACATATTAGCAGTCTTTTGAAAGAAAATTATGTGGTTCAATTCTCAATGGTTGGCCATAAGCTATCACTGCCTTACGGGCAATCTGCCATATATTTATGATATTTTATTAATGAAGTCCTTGTTAGTTAAGATAGAAGCTGATAAAATCAAAAAAACAACATATATGTAACATAAATATATTTTGCTTAACAGTTAGAGGCATCATTAATGAACTGGATAAATAATATTGTTCGCCCGAAAATTCGCTCATTTCTTAATAAACGCGAGGTGGCTGATAATCTTTGGGTAAAATGTCCACAATCGGGCGAAATGATATTTCATCGCGATCTTGAGGCTAATCAGTGGGTTGTGCCCAATTCTGGCTACCATATGAAAATAAAGTCAAGCGAGCGCCTTAAAAATTTTCTTGATAATGGCGAATATGAAGAAATAGAACTTCCTAGACTTGTTCAGGATCCGCTTAAATTTCGCGATCTTAAACGCTATTCGGATAGGCTCAAAGAACATCGCAATAAAACCGGTTTATATGATGCGATTTTACTGGCTAAGGGTAATTTATTGGGTCAGGCTGTTATTGTGGCAGTGCAGGATTTTGATTTTATCGCCGGCTCTTTAAGCATTGCGGCAGGGGCGGCAATTGTTAGGGGAATTGAAACGGCAATTGAAAATAAACTTCCCTTTATTATTTTTACCGCTTCAGGTGGAGCTAGAATGCAGGAGGGGATTTTATCATTAATGCAATTACCCAAAACCACTGTGGCAGTAAAAAGATTAAAAAGAGCAGGCCTTCCCTATATTGTGGTTCTTACTAATCCTACAACTGGTGGAGTTACAGCCTCTTATGCCATGCTGGGTGATGTGCATATTGCCGAACCGGGTGCGCTAATCGGCTTTGCAGGCGCCAGAGTTATTGAACAAACAATCCGAGAAAAATTACCCGAAGGTTTTCAACGTTCAGAATATTTGCTTGAACATGGCATGGTTGATATGGTTGTGCATAGGCATAAATTACGCGATGTAATTGGCTCTCTTATTTTAATGTTTATGAATAAACCAGCTGCCAAAAAAACTGATGCGAACCTTTCCATTGAGAATGAAAAATCAAAATCAAGCGAAGAAGAGAAAAAGCCGGAAGATAAGCCAGCAGATAATAATTTAGCAAATATTCAACCCCCACCGGTAGCCCATGCCGAATAGGTTTTAGATGGCTACTGATGCGATATTAAAACGTCTTTTGGCTTTGCATCCAAATAAGCTAATTGATCTAAAATTAGATAGAATTGAACGCCTGCTTAATGATTTGGGTAATCCAGAAAATAATTTGCCCCCCATTATTCATGTGGCAGGAACTAATGGAAAAGGCTCAACCATTGCCTTTTTACGCGCTATGCTTGAGGCAGCCGGCAAAAAGGTGCATATTTATACCTCCCCACATTTGGTTAAGTTCAATGAAAGAATTAGGCTCGCTGGTAAATTAGTGAGTAGCAGAAAATTAAACAAAGCACTTGAACATTGTGAAAAAATAAATGATGGCAAACCAATTACCTATTTTGAAATTACAACTGCCTGCGCCTTTCATTTATTTGCCAAAGAAAAGGCCGATTTTACATTGATTGAAGTAGGGCTTGGCGGGCGATTTGATGCAACAAATGTGATTAAAAATCCGTTTGGCACAATTATCACTCCCATTTCTTTAGATCATATGGAATTTTTAGGGACAAAGATTGCGCAGATTGCCAAAGAAAAGGCGGGCATAATCAAAAAAAATACACCCCTTATTGTTGGTAAACAGGAAAAAGAAGCGCTTTTTTCAATTATTGAAGAAGCAAAAAAATTTGCTATTTGCCCATTTATTTTCCAAAGAGATTATGATTGTTACCAGCAAAATGGACGGCTTATTTATCAAGATGAAGAGGGCTTATTAGACTTGCCGGCTCCCTCTTTAAGGGGAGAATTTCAGTTTGAAAATGCCGCCATTGCCATTGCTGCGCTACGCCACTGCAAACTATCTGTTAGTGAAGAACAAATAGCAAAGGGGCTAGCCAATGCCGTCTGGCCGGCGCGTTTCATGCCAATAAGAGAGGGAAAATTATATAATATTTTAGATAAAAATCAGCAATTATGGCTAGATGGCGGGCATAATGAAGCAGGCGGTAAGGCGCTTGCCCTATCTTTAAGTAAAATAAAGGGAAAAGACAAAAAAATCACCCTTATTCTAGGCGCCTATAAAAATAAGGATATAAAGGGCTTTTTGCGCCATTTTAAGGGAATAGTAGATGAAATTATTGCCATTCCCTTAAAGGGAGATAGAGCTTCTTTAACTCCAGCGGAATTAATAAAAATTGCAAATATGTTCGGTCACGCAAAGCAAGCGCGTTCAATAAAATCCGCCTTAAAAATAGCAGCACAAAATAAGAATAATATTATTGTAATTTGCGGATCACTTCACTTAGCAGGGGATTTTTTACGGCAAAATGGGGGCAATTTTATAAAATCTATTGCTTAAACTTTAGAATGATTATAAACAGTCATTAATATAGTTAATTTAACAAAGGGAAAAATAATGACTTTTACTCTACCAGAACTACCCTATTCCTATGATGCGCTTAAAGATTATATGTCAGCGGAAACACTCGAATATCACCATGATAAACACCATCAAGCCTATGTAACTAATGGCAATAAATTGCTTGAGGGTTCGGGGCTGGAAAAAGAGAGTTTGGAAAATATTGTCAAATTATCTTATGACAAAAATACTGGCCTATTTAATAATGCTGCCCAACATTATAATCATATTCACTTTTGGCGCTGGATGAAACCAAATGGTGGAGGCAGTAAAATTCCTGCAAATCTACAAAAATTAATTGATTCTGATTTGGGTGGGCTAGAAAAAATGCGCGCCGACTTTATTAATGCAGGAATAACTCAATTTGGTTCCGGCTGGGCTTGGGTTGCGTTAAAAGACGGTAAGTTAGAAATAATGAAAACCCCAAATGGTGAAAATCCGCTTATTCATGATGCCACTCCCATTCTTGGCGTGGATGTGTGGGAACATTCTTATTATATTGATTATCGCAATGCCAGACCCAAATATTTGGAAGCATTTTTTGATAATCTGATAAATTGGGAATATGCCAGCCAATTATTAGAAGAGGCTTTATAATTTCCACAATTTAGATTTTGTTCACTAATTGTTCTTGCCGTTTGTAAAAAAAACTGCTAATTAATCAGCATATTTTATGAATGGCAAGAATATGGTTACTATTGTTCAAACTGTTGCTTTTTTAGGAATAGAGGCTGTGCCGGTTAATGTGCAGGTGCAGATTGCTTCTGGTCTTCCTGCTTTTAAGATTGTTGGTCTTCCGGATAAAGCGGTTAATGAAAGCGGAGAAAGGGTTCGCGCAGCTTTAGTGGCTTCTGGGCTTTCTCTGCCACCAAAACGTATTACTATAAATCTTGCTCCCGCTGATTTACCTAAAGAAGGCTCCCATTATGATTTGCCAATTGCTCTTGCTTTAATGGGAGCAATTGGCGCTGTTCCATCAGATGCGCTTGATAGATATTTTGTGCTGGGGGAATTAGGGCTAGATGGTCATATTGCCCCAGTTAATGGGACTTTGCCGGCGGCCATTGCTGCTAATGGGCGCGGATTTGGTATTATTTGCCCCCATTCTTCTGGTTCGGAAGCCGCTTGGGCGGGCGATGATATTGATATTATTGCGCCTAAAAATCTTCTCTCTTTAGTCAACCATCTGGTTGGAAATCAGCTTTGCACTAGGCCAACACCAAAAAAGCAGGTTAAAACCGATAATTTACCCGATTTAGCCGATATTAAGGGGCAGGAGGTTGCCCGACGCGCACTTGAGGTTGCAGCGGCCGGAGGACATAATATGTTAATGGTTGGACCGCCCGGCGCGGGTAAATCAATGCTTGCTGCGCGGCTTCCCTCTATTATGCCCCCGCTTAATCCGCGTGAATTATTAGATATTTCCATGATTCAATCAATTGCGGGGGAGCTAGCAAATGGGCAGATTTCAGATAGAAGGCCATTTCGCGCCCCCCACCATTCTGCTTCAATGGCAGCTTTGGTTGGTGGCGGGCTGAAAGTCAAGCCGGGAGAAGTTTCGCTGGCGCATAATGGAATTTTATTTTTGGATGAATTACCTGAATTTAGCCCTTCAGTGCTTGATTCTTTACGTCAACCGCTGGAAAATGGCGAAACGGTAATAGCACGCGCCAATGCCAGAGTTACTTATCCGGCGCGTTTCCAGCTTGTTGCGGCAATGAATCCGTGTAAATGCGGCATGGCGGGCACTCCCGGACATATTTGCAAAAGGGGAGATCGTTGTGCAAGCGATTATCAAGCAAGAATTTCCGGCCCATTTCTTGATAGAATAGATATTCGCATTGATGTTCCTCCCGTTAGTGTTGCCGATATGATTTCCCCCTCATCTGCCGAGCCAAGCGCAAATGTTGCCATAAGGGTTCAAAAAGCGCGCGAAATTCAGATGAAGCGCTATTTGCAATTGGGCATCAACAATGTGCATACTAATGCTGCTGCTAATTCCTCTCTAATTGAAAAAGTGGTTAAACCTGATAAAGAAAGCAAGGAATTATTATTACGCGCTTCAGAACGATTTAACCTTTCTGCCCGCTCTTATCACCGCATATTAAAAGTTGCCCGCACATTGGCCGATTTGGCAAATTCGGAACAAACACGCCGTCAGCATATTGCCGAAGCCCTTTCCTATCGCATTAAATTTGCCTAATAATATATTTGCCCATTTGCCCTCCTTAGCTCTCTCAGACTAATCACAATTAGCCCCAGAATTAACCATTCCCATTTCCCAGCCAAGCATAGCGCGCTTTCTATTTAACCCCCAATGATAGCCGGTTAGCTTTCCATTAGCACCAATGACTCTGTGACATGGCACAATAAAGGAAATGGGATTATGCCCAATGGCGCGCCCAACGCTTCTTGTTGCCTTTGGCCTATTTATCTTTTTGGCTATTGCTCCATAATTTGTAATTTTTCCAAAAGGAATAGTAAGCAAAGTCTCCCAAACCCTAATTTCAAAATCACTACCAATAAGAATAATTTTTATCGGCTCATTTGGGTAATAATTTTCCCTGTTAAATATCTTACTGGCTAAAGCAATTATTGCTTCATCATTACGAAAAAAGCTAGCCTTTGGCCAGCGATTTGCTAAATCATTAAATGTCTTTGTTTCATTTCCATCATCAAAAAAGGCTAAGGCCGCAAGACCATATTTTGTGCTAAAAAAAAGCGCATTGCCAAATGGAGAGGGAGCAACGCCCCAATCTATCCTTATCCCCTCGCCTCTTTTTGCCCAAATGCCCGGGGGCATTGCCTCATATTTTATGAATAAATCATATAGTCTTGAAGTTGAACTCAAACCTATTTCATTTGTCACATCAAGAATATTATTTTGTTTTAATAGTAATTTTTTGGCATTATCAAATGCAACTATTTGCATAAATTCTTTTGGAGTTAATGAACACCAGCGTTCAAATATATTATTTAATTGTCTTTTTGTAAGAGCATTTGCTTTGGCAAAATTTGCTAGATCAATATTTGCCCCTCCTTTTTCGCTTATCAAAGCAATAAGCCGTCTGACTATTTCATAATCAGCCCTTTTTTGTTGTAATATATTTTTTTCTTCTTGTCCTTGCATGAATATTAGAATAGCCTCTTAAAAAAATTAAGGCGAGCCGTTTTTTACCCATGAATAAAAATGCCCAATACATTATTGACTAAACAAGAAATAGAAGCTCTTTTTACTGCCTTAAAAAATAATAATCCCAATCCCAAAAGCGAACTTAATTATATAAATAATTTCACTCTTTTAGTAGCAGTTGTGTTAAGTGCGCAAGCAACCGATAAGGGAGTAAATAAGGCAACAAAGGAACTTTTTGCCTTAGCAGATAGTCCACAAAAAATGCTCAATCTTGGGCAAGAAACAATAGCTAAATATATAAAATCCATCGGGCTTTATAAGAATAAGGCTAGAAATATTTATCAGCTTTCAAAAATATTGCTTGAAAAATATGATGGTAAAGTCCCAAATAGTAGGAAAGAATTAGAATCTTTACCCGGTGTTGGGCGTAAAACCGCAAATGTAGTGCTAAATATTGCTTTTAAGCAGCCAACTATAGCGGTTGATACGCATATTTTTCGTGTTGCTAACCGCACCGGGCTAGCTGTGGGAAAAAATGTTTTAGAAGTTGAAGTAATTTTAGAAAAAATAATCCCAGAAAAATATTTGCTGCATGCCCATCATTGGTTGATTTTACATGGTCGATATGTTTGTAAAGCAAGAAAGCCGCTATGCCCAACATGTATCATAAGAGATTATTGTAAATATCAATATAAGACAAAATAATATTTCTAAGGGACTTATATGAAAAATAATAGGATTGATGTTTTAACAATCGGCAATGCTTTAACCGATATTTTAGCTAATGTTAGTGATGATTTTTTAATTGAAGAAAATATGAATAAGGGCATTATGCACCTTATTGAAGCAGATAGGGCAGAGCAATTATATCAAAAAATGCCAGCAGATAAAATTCAAATTTCAGGCGGCTCAGCCTCAAATAGTGCCGCCGGCATTGCTTCACTTGGTGGTAATGCCGCCTTTGTTGGTAAGGTTGCCGATGATGAAGTGGGGCATTTTTTTAGTAAAGATTTGCGCCAAAATGGCGTAAGATATGAGACCGAAATGCTTGAACATGGGGCGGCTAGCGGCAAATCCATGATTTATATAACACCAGATGGGGAGCGCACCATGAATACTTATCTTGGTGCGTGCCATGATTTAACGCCAAATGATATTATAGAAGACGAAATAGGTTCCGCCGCTATTACTTTTATGGAAGGCTATTTATGGGATCCTCCAGAGGCAAAAAGAGCCTTTATTAAGGCGGCTCATTTTGCGCATAAATATGACAGAGCAACTGCTATTACTTTAAGTGATCCTTTTTGTGTTAATCGTTTTCGTGATGAATTTTTAGATTTGTTACGTTCAAAAACCATTGATTATGTTTTTGCCAATATCGAAGAATTAAAATCGCTTTATGAAACAGATGATTTGCATCATGCGGCACAAATGGTGGCGCAAGATTGCGAAATCGCCGCCATAACAATGGGCGAAAAGGGAGCTATGGCTATTGCAAATGGCGAAGTTATTAGCGTGCCTTCTGTTAAGGTTGATAAAGTGGAAGATGTTACGGGGGCGGGGGATTTATTTGCCTCTGGCTTTTTATTAGCATTAGCACGCGGCAAAGATTTGCGTTATGCGCTAAATCTTGGTTGTATTTGTGCGGCTGAAGTGATTAGCCATATTGGCGCACGCCCTGAAGAAAATCTACGAGATTTTGCAAAAAAATATGGGTTTTAAATATAATTTTTCAGAAATAATCAGTCCTTTCTATCAAGGCGCGGTGCAAAAAATAAATCTGGTTTATTGGAGGCAAGCGCCAAAGCATAAACCAAATAGACCGATTTGCTTACCTAAAGGAGGTTTTATCGCCTAAGGTTACAAATAATCAGCTTAATAATCAGCCTGAACTATTGTTTAGGCTCTAAAATTTGCCGTCCCCTATATTTACCGCTTTTAAGATCAATATGATGGGGGCGACGCAATTCTCCACTTTCCTTATCTTCCACATAGGTTGGCGCCTTTAACCCATCAGCCGAGCGGCGCATACCGCGTTTCATTGGTGTTGTTTTTCTTTTTGGAACTGCCATAATGGTGCTCTCTCTAATAAATTACCTATTGAAAACTAAATTATTTGGCGCGGTTTATACATATTCATTTGCCATTTGGCTAGTCTTTAGTTGTAAATTTTGAAAAAATCCTTCACTCAACCAATTTAATCAGATAATTAGGCAGAATGGATTATTTTACTATAGAAGCAAAAAATTGCGCCCAAGATATTAATAATGCCCTTAATATCTGGCTAAGCAAAGAAAAACTTTCCTATTTTAATGGCCAATTTAACAGCCAGGTGCCTGAACGTTTATTATTAGCAATGCGGCATGGAACATTAAATGGGGGTAAAAGATTGCGCCCGCTCTTATTGCGGCAGGCTGCTTCTATTTTTTCTGTTAAACCGAAAAAAACAATAATTGCAGGCATGGCAGTAGAAATGGTGCATTCTTATTCACTTATTCATGATGATTTACCCTCAATGGATAATGATGATTTACGCCGCGGTAAAACCACTGTGCATAAGGAGTTTGATGAAGCAACTGCTATTCTTGCCGGCGATAATTTATTAACCTTAGCCTTTGAAATTTTATCTCTGAAACAATGTAGTAAAAACGCCAAAATACGCCTTAAATTGATAAAAGAATTGGCTATTGGCGCGGGAGCAGGAGGAATGGTTGGCGGGCAAATGCTTGATTTACAAAGCGAAAATAAAATTTTAGACGATGAAGAAATTAATAAAATTCAAATAATGAAAACAGCAGCCTTAATTATAGCTGCAATCAGAATGGGCGCAATTATCGGTAGGGCAGATAAAGAGGAAATAAATATTCTTACTAAATATGGTGCTCTTGCCGGCAAAGCCTTTCAGCTGGCCGATGATATTTTGGATGAAACAGCAACTAGGGAGCAATTAGGAAAAACCACCAAGAAAGATGCAAAAAGCGGCAAAGCTACGCTGGTAGCAAAAATTGGAGTTAAAAAGGCAAAACAAAAATTGGCTGAAATTATCAATGATGCAATAAAAAGTTTAGAACCATTTGGCAAAAAGGCAAAAGGGCTAAAACAAACTGTTATCTATTTTGGGAAGCGAAAAATATGATTTTGGCATTTCCACTAATTTACTAAATTAATGGCTTAAAATAACTTAAAATTCTTGACCATTCATATAAGCTGCCACATATAGCACATCAAATATGGAGAAAAATATGCGACCATCAGGACGGCAAAATAATGAAATGCGCAAAATAAATATAGAGCGCAATATCGCCCCACAGGCAGAGGGGTCCTGCTTGATAAATTTTGGTAATACAAAACTTATTTGCACCGCAACTATTGAAACAAATTTACCCGCTTGGTTAAGAGGAAAAGGCTCGGGCTGGGTAACGGCTGAATATGGCATGTTGCCCCGTTCAACCACGCAAAGAATGAGGCGCGAGGCAAGCGCTGGCAGACAAAGCGGCAGAACACAAGAAATTCAGCGCCTGATTGGACGTTCTTTACGCGCAATTACAGATCTGAAAATATTGAACGAAGTGCAAATTATTCTCGATTGCGATGTTATTCAGGCAGATGGTGGCACCCGCACAGCCGCAATTACGGGAGCCTTTATTGCCCTTAAAGACGCAACTAACTGGCTAATGGAAAGAGAAATAATAACTCAGAATCCAATTTTGGATAACGTTGCGGCTATTTCGTGCGGTATATACAATTCTGAAGCAATATTAGATCTTGATTATTTGGAAGATAGTGAAGCTGAAACAGATGCTAATTTTATTATGAGTGGAGCAGGAAAAATTATTGAAATTCAGGGAACCGCCGAAAAAAAACCATTTAGCCGTGATGAATTTAATCAGCTAATGAATTTAGCCGAAGAGGGAATTAATAAATTAATCAGGCTGCAAAATGAGGCTCTGGCAAAATGAATAAAAAATTCATGCTAAAAAGGGGAGATAGGCTGGTTTTGGCAACTCATAATAGCGGTAAATTCAGAGAATTTTCTTCCCTTTTTGCTCCCTTTGGAATTGAAATAATTTCCGCTGCTAATTTGGGACTAAAAGAGCCTGTTGAAGATGGAAAAACTTTCAAAGAAAATGCCGCTATAAAAGCGCGTAGCGCAGCAAAAAAAACTAATATGCTAGCGTTGGCAGATGATAGTGGTTTAGAGGTTGAGGCGCTTAATGGAGCGCCTGGAATTTATACCGCAAATTGGGCGGAACTGCCTGATGGTAGTCGTGATTTTAATATTGGAATGAGGCGACTGGAGGAGGAGTTGCAAAAAAAAGGCGCGTTTAGCGCAGAGCAAAGAGGGGCTTCATTTAACGCAACTCTTTGCCTGGCCCATCCGGATGGAGATGAAATATTTTTCATAGGCAAAATAAAGGGCACAATAATCTGGCCACCTAAGGGCGATTTGGGCTTTGGTTTTGATCCTGTTTTTATGCCGGAAGGATATGATATAACATTTGGGCAAATGAGCGAAACTATGAAACATAGCTATAAAAGGGGCGAGCAAGGATTAAGCCATAGGGCACGCGCTTTTGCTAAGATGATAGAGACAATTTGTGAGATAAATAAATGAATAATGGTGCAAATTCTTTATTTGGAATATATGTTCATTGGCCATTTTGCCTAGCAAAATGTCCCTATTGTGATTTTAACTCACATATTGCTCATGCCCGCTCACTTGGGGGCGCTTTTTCAGAGGAAGAATTTATAGAAAGCTATGAAAAAGAGATAGAATATTTTGCAAAATTAAAGCCCGGAGAAAAGGTTCAATCAATATTTTTTGGCGGAGGCACTCCTTCATTAATGAAGGCAAAATCTGTTGAGAAAATTTTGGAAAAAATTGCCAAATGCTGGTCAATTGATGAAAATATAGAAATAACATTGGAAGCCAATCCAAATTCGGTAGAAGTTGCTAAATTTAAGGATTATAAGGAAGCGGGGATAAATCGCATTTCGCTTGGCGTGCAATCTTTACGCGATGATGAATTGATAAAATTAGGGCGCACTCACTCCGTTTCTGAAGCAAAATCGGCTGTTGCTATTGCCCAATCCATATTTGAGCGCACCAGCTTTGATTTAATTTATGCGCGCCCTGAGCAAACTCTTGATGATTGGCGAGTTGAATTGCAAGAAGCGCTGGATATGGCAAAAGGGCATATTTCGCTTTATCAATTAACCATTGAAGAGGGAACACGTTTTTTTGATTTACGAAATAGCGGCAAATTAACTATGCCCGATTCAGATCTGGCCGCAAAATTTTATGCTCTTACCAACGAAATATGTGCACAAAATTTTATGCCAGCCTATGAAATATCAAATCATGCAATTAAGGGCGAAGAAAGTAAACATAATTTACTATATTGGCGCTATGGTGAATATGTTGGTGTGGGGGCAGGAGCTCATTCAAGATTATTATTAGAAAATGTTCGCCATGCTATATCAACCGAAAGATTACCCCATATTTGGCATAATAAGGTAAGTAATATTGGGCATGGAATTGTGGTAAATGACAGGCTTACGCGTGAAGAAGAGGGCGATGAATTATTATTAATGGGTTTAAGATTAAGAGAAGGAATAGATCTAGAGAGATTTACGCAAATTTCCGGGCGCCCGCTTGATAAAAATAAAATATCTGACCTGTTAGATCTTGGCTATATAGAATATCTTGAAAATGGCAATTTAAGAGTAACCAATAGCGGGTTTAGTGTTTTAGACGCGGTAGTTGCCGATTTAGCGGCCTGACTGTAATTAAGTATTGCCCGTGAAGAATTTTATATTTTGGGTTTCAAAGGTCAAAAATTGCAAAAATATTCATAATTAAATTGCAAGAAAATCATACATAAGGGAACAAATATTGCGACATAAATATTCAAAAATATGGTGCTTCAAAAAGTCAATATGTCGTGACTTTCTTACAATAGACTAAGCGCCTATCAAAATATAAATATGGTGGAATTTTTCAAAGGGGACTAGTTGAATTATAGTTGGGATTTTTTTTGCCGCCTTCTTATTACTGAAGAAGGAATATTCATTGCTTCGCGATATTTCGCAACTGTTCTACGCGCAATATCAACCCCTAATTTTTTCTGCAAAATTTGAGCAATTTTTTCATCAGACAAAATAGAATTTGCTTCCTCTTCATCAATCAATTTTTTTATTTTATGCTGCACAGATTTTGCCGAATGATCCTGCCCGCCAATGTTAGAAGAAAGAGCACCGGTAAAAAAATATTTCATCTCAAAAAGTCCACGCGGAGTAGAAATATATTTATTTGCGCTAACACGTGAAATTGTTGATTCGTGCATTTCTATTTCTTCTGCCACCATTTTTAGGGTCATTGGCTTAAGATGAGAAATACCATAGCGCAAAAAATCATTCTGAACACGCACAATCTCACTTGCAACTTTTAGAATGGTTTGTGCGCGCTGATCAAGGCTCTTCGTTAGCCAGTTTGCGCTTTGCAAACAATCACTAAGAAAACTCTTTTCTGCCCTGTTGCGCAATTTTTTACTGACAATTGAATAATAAGTTCTATTAACTAAAACACGCGGCAATATTTCGGAATTTAATTCAACCTCCCATTCCCCATTATTCCCCCTACGCACAAAAACATCAGCTATTATTGTCTTAACGGGCTCACCATCAAATTTTGCAGCCGGCTTTGGATCTAATTGGCGTAATTCCTCAACCATATGTAAAATATCTTCTTTATTTGCACCAATTTTTCTCTCAAGCGCCAAAAAATCATGCGCACCAACAAGGTGTAAATTATCAAGTAATTTTGCCATTAAAGGGTCTAAATGATTACGTTCTTTAAGTTGAATTGCCAAACATTCGGCTAAATTACGGGCAAAAATTCCCGTCGGCTCACATGTTTGTAATTTTGCTAAAATATTCTCAACCCTTTTTATATCAGCACCAAGCTCTGTTGCTATTTCTGCGCAAGAAATATCTAAATAACCCCTTTCATCAAGATTGTTAATCAAATGATGAGCGATGAGCAAATCTATGGAATTATCAAACATTAATGCAGCTTGTTCACGTAAATCCTCGCTCAAACTTTTTTTGCTGGCAGTATAAGAATCAATATCGGGATTATGCACACTATTTACTGTGTGATTTTTAGCATTATAATTTGTAGTTGACTGTAAAATAGAATCCTGCCCGACCTGTTCAGGAAAAATATTTGCGCTATCCGTATCAAAATTATTGGCAATTTGTTCGGCCGAACCAATAGTTTCGCTTAAGACAGATTGGGGCTGCGCATCGGAATTATCAATCTCGCTCCATATATCACTTTCCGCTAAATCCGCAGCAATATTCTCCCCCTCATCACGTTCCAAAAGCGGGTTTTTTTCAACTTCCTGATTAACAAATTCGGCCAATTCTAAATGTCCTAATTGCAGCAATTTTATTGACTGCATTAATTGCGGAGTAAGGGATAGGTTTTGTGATTGCTTTATTTGCAAACGCGGACCAAGTCGCATATTTTGCCCCATTAATTGCCAAAACTCAAAACCAATTATCCCCGATTATGGCTGATTTGTTCCCATCTTACAAGTTTTGCATACAAATTTTATGCCAAATTAATTTAGCTAATATTTTCAGATTATTATATGAATTATTGAGAAAAACTATCGCCAAGATATACGCGGCGAGCTTCGGGATCATTAATAATATCTTCAGGCCTTCCCTTTGTCATAACCTTGCCATCATGAATTAAATATGCCCTATCAACCAGGCCAAGCGTTTCGCGCACCGAATGATCGGTAATTAAAACACCAATATTTTTATCGGTTAATTGGCGCACAAGTGCCTGAATATCGCTTACCGCAATCGGATCCACACCGGCAAAAGGTTCATCAAGCAAAATAAATCTGGGGTTAGAGGCAAGAGCTCTGGCTATTTCAACGCGGCGACGCTCCCCACCTGATAGAGAAATTGCATTTTCTTTACTTAAATGGCTAATAGAAAATTCTTCCATTAATTGCGCTAGGCGCTGTTTTTTTTGCTGTTTATTTATTTTTTGTTTTTCAAGCACTGCCATAATATTGGCCTGAACACTAAGACCGCGAAAAATAGAGGGTTCCTGAGGCAAATAGCCTATCCCCAATTTTGCCCGCTGAAAAAGCGGCAATTTTGTTATTTTATGCCCATCAATAAGCACATTTCCCTTATCAGGCTTTATCAAACCCATAATAATAGAAAAAACGGTTGTTTTACCCGCTCCATTTGGCCCCAACAAACCTACCGCTTCGCCCTGACAAACGGCAATTGAAACATTTCTGACAATTTTTCGCTTACCATAAGATTTGGCCAAGCCAAGCGCGATAAGCCAACCCGTTTGATCTAATTCCTGTTTTGCTCGCTGATCCAAAATATCTCCTATTCAGGTGAAAAAATTGCCGTTACTCTCTCCCCATCTTGCGAAGAGGGAAAAATAGAAGTTCCCTTTGCTATATCCACTATTAGTTCGGGACCAGTTATAGTTCCACTATCATTAGTAACGCTGACATTTCCAAATAGTTTTAATATTTTTGTCTTGGGATCATAAATTCCCCTATCGGCTGTTGCTGTTTGTTCGGGCTGTTCAATTTTTATATCCCCTATGGCTTCAAGGCTTTCAATATCTGAAGGACCATCTTCTCCGTAATAAACTATTAGCTTTTTTGCCCACATTTTTAAGTTTGGCTGAACAATTAATACATTGCCGCTAAATATGGCTTTTGAAGATTTTTCTTCAATAGCAAGTTCGTCTGAACTTATCTTAATCTGCTCTTGCGCGTAGGCTGGAATATGAAAAATTAAATTTATAAATAAAAAAATAATAAGAAGATAAATTGCGCTGAAATATCTCCCAAGTAAAGTTCGCTTATTTCCCATCCTAACCATCTCCCTCCTCCCCTTCATAAGGAACTAACAAAGTTACATTTGTTAAATTCCAAATTTCCTCCCCCCCATTATATATTAAATTATCAGCCCTTAAAACAGATCCATCAGAAAATTCAGCAAAGACTTTTTTCTCTGTAAGCAAAGTTTGTGTGGCTAAATTAATCGTTGAATCATAAAGATCCGCCCTCATTCCCTTATCATCTTTTACTTTGAGCAAATCTTTGACCTTAATACTTTGCGCCTCAATATTTAATATTGCATTTTTGGCACTTAAATCCATTTGATAATTATCTTTTCTTATTAATTTCAGTTCGCTAAAAAATAAATCTATTTTTTCAGAACCTCCAATGGGGGTTGACGCGCTTTTTGCTTTTACAAAATATTTGGTTCCATTATTCATAACTCCCCCATATTCGGGATTATCAATAATAAGCCTATCACTCTTTACCCTAACACCGCTAAGATCAAATTTAGCTGAAATATTATCAAGAATAATTTGCACAATTAAATAGGCTAACAATAATAAGCCAAAAGCAGGAAAAATTATTCGTAATATTGTAATAAAAAAATTACGCCGCTTTAATGAAGCTAAAATTTTCTCCGAATTATTAAATTTTGCTATATTGGCCTGCTGCATAATATTAACTATGGGCAAATAAATCCACATCCGGCCAGCCGGCAAGATCTAACTCCACCCTAGTTGGTAAAAATTCAAATAATTTATGCGCCAATTCCAGCCGTCCCTCTCGTTTAAGCATAATATTAAGATGGCGTTTTATATCGTGTAAATATAATACGTCAGAAGCAGCATAATTTATTTGCGAATTAGAAAGTTTTTCCTGCCCCCAGTCCGAACTTTGCTGTTGCTTGCTCAGATCTATATTTAGTAATTCTTTGGCTAAATCTTTTAATCCGTGCCTGTCAGTATAGGTGCGGGCTAATTTTGAAGCAATTTTGGTGCAATAAACCGGACCCCTAAAATCCCCAAAATGGCTTGATAAAATTGCCATATCAAAGCGGGCAAAATGAAAAATTTTTGTAATTTTTTCATCTGTAAGCAATTTTTGTAAATTGGGACTAGAGGTTTGCCCTTTTCTAATCTGCACTATATCAGCGCTTCCATCACCGGACGATAATTGCACCAAGCAAAGCCTATCACGTCCATTAACCAGACCCATAGTTTCAGTATCAATTGCCACTTCACTGCCATAGGCCGATAAATTCTCTAAATCACCCTTATGCACTCTTATTTTCATAAATATTTCCCCTTAACTAATTAATTAGATAAATGTCACAGCTTCATGGCAAAGAAAAGGCTCTTTTTCACAAAATTATTCAGCCATATTTTGCTATAAATTTATTTGGCTTAAACCTATGGACGAAACTAATTTTTTGCAATAGAGCATAGAGAGAAAATTTTGCAATTTGAAAGTGAGAATAATGAGCAATATTCGTAAAGAAAGCGATAGTTTTGGTATTCTTGAAGTTCCATCTGATAAATATTATGGCGCGCAAACAGCCCGTTCTCTGATAAATTTTCCAATCGGAATAGAAACTATGCCCAAACCGCTAATTCACGCTCTCGGTATTGTTAAACAGGCCAGCGCTATTGTGAATAAAAAATTGGGGGTTTTAGATGAAAAAATTGCCGACGCGATTGAAATAGCGGCAAGTGAAGTAGCAAAGGGGAAATTTGATGATAATTTTCCCCTTTCTGTATGGCAGACGGGCTCGGGCACACAATCAAATATGAATGTAAATGAAGTTATTTCCAATCGGGCAATAGAAATATTGGGAGGGGAATTAGGCTCTAAAAAACCCGTTCACCCCAATGATCATGTTAATATGGGGCAATCTTCTAATGATACTTTTCCAACTGCAATGCATATTAGCGCAGCAACTGAGATAGTAAATAGACTTATCCCCGCGCTAAAATATCTAGCCGATAGTTTAAGGGAAAAACAGGAAGAATTTAAGCATATTATAAAAATTGGGCGAACCCATACGCAAGATGCTACTCCATTAACTTTAGGGCAGGAATTTTCTGGCTATGTGGCGCAAATTGAATTGGGAATTAAAAGAGTAGAGCAGGGATTAGATGGGCTATTTGATTTAGCGCAAGGAGGAACGGCGGTTGGCACCGGATTAAATGCAAAAATCGGCTTTGCTGAAAATTTTGCCAAAGAAGTTGCTAAAATTACCGGCCTTCCCTTTAGGAGCGCAAAAAATAAATTTGAGGCTCTTGCCGCCCATGATGGTTTGGTTTTTGCGCATGGGGCGCTAAATACTTTAGCAGCTTCACTATTCAAAATTGCCAATGATATTCGCCTATTGGGCTCTGGACCACGCTCTGGACTTGGCGAATTGCAATTGCCGGAAAATGAGCCTGGCTCTTCAATCATGCCCGGAAAAGTAAACCCAACTCAAAGCGAAGCGCTAACAATGATTTGCTGTCAGATTTTTGGCAATCATACAACAATCAGCATTGCCGGCTCACAAGGACATTTTGAACTAAATGTTTATAAGCCGGTCATTGCTTATAATTTTCTACAATCGGTTAGCTTATTAAGTGATGGTGCAATTTCCTTTGCCGACAGATGTGTTAAGGGCATAAAGGCCAATGAAGAACAAATTAAACAATTAATGGAGCGCTCTTTAATGTTGGTAACAGCTTTGGCGCCAAAAATTGGTTATGATAATGCAACAAAAATTGCAAAAACCGCACATAAAAATAAAACAACTCTCAGAGAAGAAGCCATTAGGCTTGGCTTTGTTACAAATGAGGAATTTGACGAATTAGTTAGACCAGAACTTATGCTAGGACCAAAAGAATAATGTGTAATTTTCCGAAAGAACTGCTTAAAGGATATAAAGACTATCTTAGGAAACGTTCAGATCAAGATAAAGAGCTTTTGCGCCAATTAGCCATTGAGGGGCAAAAACCAAAAACTATGATTATTTCCTGCTGTGATAGCCGCTCAATTCCCGAAATAATATTTGATAAAAAGCCGGGAGAATTATTTATCGTTAGAAATGTTGCTAATTTAGTGCCCCCTTATGCTCCTGATGGTAAGCAGCATGGCACTTCTGCGGCAATTGAATTTGCTGTTCATGGCTTAAAGATAAAAAATATAATTATCATGGGACATGGGCTTTGCGGGGGTATTCAGGCAGCATTAAATGAAAATTTTACACCACTAGAAAAGGGTGACTTCATTGGTAAATGGCTAAATATGCTAAAACCGCTAGCAAAAGAAATAAATAATAATAGCCAATTATCTGCTGAAGAAAAACAAATATTGATGGAACAAAGATCAATAATTAATAGTATAAAAAATCTGCAAACCTTTCCCTATATTGCTAAAATGCAGCAGGAGGGAGATATCAAACTTTTTGGTGCTTGGTTTGATATTAAGGAAGGAGAACTCAAAATTTTAGAAAGGGGCGAAAAATTTATTTCTCCTTTCTAAAATTTAATGTGCGTCATTCCAATTTTTTGCCGCCAGCGCGTCAACCACCAAAGGAACGCTTAGCCTGATTGCCGGCTCGCTTGCCATTTGCATAATTTTGACTATTTCCCTAATTGCCCTTTCTTCCTCGCCCAAAGGAACCTCAAACACTAATTCATCATGCACCTGTAATAACATATCGGCCTTTATATTTTTTTCTTTAAGGGCTGGTTCTATTCTTATCATGGCGCGCCGAATTATGTCAGCGGCTGAACCCTGAATGGGCGCGTTTATTGCCACTCTTTCAATAAATGCCCTCTCTCTTGGATTTTTGGAATTAGCATTTTTAAGTATAATTTTACGGCCAAAAATTGTGCTAACAAAACCTTGCTCTTTGACCAAATTTCTTTGCCTATCCATATAATCTTTAATGCCGGGAAATTTCTTAAAATAAGATTTAATATATTCATCTGCTTCTGAGCGAGAAATTCCCAATTGATTAGCTAAACCATAGGCTGAAATTCCATAAATTATTCCAAAATTTATAGCCTTTGCTCTACGCCTAATATCAGGCTCCATTTTATTTATTGGAATATTAAAAATTTCACTTGCCGTCATGGCGTGAATATCTAATCCTTCTTTGAAAGCCTTTTTTAATGTTTCAATATCGGCAATATGGGCTAAAATTCGTAATTCAATCTGGCTATAATCGGCCGAAATAAGATTATGTCCTTCACTGGCAATAAAGGCGCTACGAATTTTACGCCCATCTTCGGTGCGAATGGGAATATTTTGTAAATTAGGATTGCTTGAAGAAAGACGCCCAGTAATAACCGCCGCCTGATGATAAGAAGTATGCACCCGATTAGTTCTAGGATTAATATAATTGGGCAAAGCATCGGCATAGGTTGATTTTAATTTGGAAAGGGCGCGCCATTCTAAAATTAATTTGGCTAATTCCACCCCTTCATGTGCCAAATCTTCTAATATTGAAACTCCCGTTGCCCAAGTGCCGCTTTTGGTTCGTTTGCCACCCTTAATCCCCATTTTATCAAATAAAATTTCCCCAATTTGTTTTGGCGAGCCTAAATTAAATTTTTCACCTACTAAATTGTGAGCCTGTTTTTCTATAATATTAGCACGTTTTGTAAAATCTTTGGCTAAATCAGCTAAAATTTTTCTATCAACAGAAATTCCCCTCGCTTCCATTCTTGCCAAGACCGGCACTAATGGTTTTTCAAGTGTTTCATAAATATTTGTTGCTTTATTAGCCACAAGAAACGCGCTTAATATATGCCAAAGGCGCAAACAAATATCGCTATCTTGCGCGCCATATTTTGTTGCTAATTTTATATCCACTTTTGCAAAATTAATTTGTTTTTTTCCAGAGCCAACAATTTCCTTAAAGGAAATAGGAGTGTAATTAAGCCACTTTTTGGCCAATCCATCTAAAGAATTTTCCCTCGCCCCATCAAATGCATAAGAAAGCAACATACTATCATCAAAGGGAAAAATATTAATTCCATAGTGGCTTAATATACCCATATCAAATTTGGCATTATGCAAAATTTTCAAAATAGATTTATCTTCCAAAATAGGTTTTAATATTTTTAGCACTTTTGCTATTTCAAGCTGTCCTTCAACCAGATTATCGCCAAATATATCGCCCTGCCCGCTTATATGTCCCAGAGGAATATAACAGGCCTTGCCTATCTCTACACTCAGACTAATTCCAACTAATTCTGCCCTCTGATTATCCAAAGAGGTAGTTTCGCAATCAATAGCCACATAGCCTTTATCTTTTATTTTACTAACCCAGTCATTTAAGACAGGAATAGAATTGACTGTTTGATAATTTTCTTTCTTCTTTGAAAAAGATGAAATTTTTTCTAAAATATAATTTGCGAAATATTCCGGGCTGTTTTTTTTATTTTCACTTTCGCTATTGGCCTTTGTGTTATTATCTGTTGCTATATTATTATTTTGCTGTGCTTTTAATTTTTCATCGGCTGCATATTTATCAATATCAACATTAATTTTTTTAGCTACATGGTGTAATAATCGGTTAAATTCCATCGCCTTAAGAAAGGGAATAAGTAAATTTGCATCTAATGGGCGGCGGGCAAAATTATCTAAATTTTGTTCAACTGGCACATTTTGTTTTAACTCAACTAGACGCCGTGAAATTCGTGCCTGCTCTGCATATTTAATTAGGCTTTCGCGGCGTTTATTTTGTTTAATTTCATCAGCATGCTTTAGTAAATTTTCTAAATCCCCATATTGTCTAATAAGAGCGGCAGCCGTTTTTATGCCAATTCCAGGAACACCTGGAATATTATCAATTGAATCGCCTGCCAGAGCCTGCACTTCAACAATTTTTTCCGGTATTACTCCAAATTTTTCCACCGCCTCATCATAGCCAATAAAGCGATTTTTTATTGAATCAAACATTTTGACCCTATTATCTTTATCAATTAGCTGCATAAGGTCTTTATCGCTTGATATAATAGTAATTTGCGCTTTTTTTTGTCTGGCCATTTTTACATAAGTGGCAATCAGATCATCAGCCTCAAACCCTTCCTGTTCAACATAGCTAATTGAAAAAGCCTTTGTTGCCTCTCTAACAAGGGGAAATTGAGGCACTAAATCTTCTGGTGGGGGAGGGCGCTGCGCCTTATATTCGGGATAAAAATCATTACGAAATGTTTTACCCGAATAGTCAAAAATGACCGCCATATGTGTTGGCTCTTCACCATTTTTGAAATTATCAATCAGCTTAAATAACATATTGCAAAAGCCAGCTACCGCACCAACGGGCAACCCATCAGATTTACGCGTCAATGGGGGAAGGGCATGATAGGCACGAAAAATAAAGGTTGAACCATCAACTAATAAAAGATGCATAAAAATATCCGCTCTGAATAATTATTTATAATTTATCAGTAAGAATGAAACTAAGCAAAATAATAATTTTAATTCACAAATAAGCAGATTTTTTCAGTTGATAAAATTTTATTCAAAATAGAATTATCAACTTTATATATGTTTCAAATTTTTGCTCTATTTGCTCTATTGGTTCACCAAATTATTAATTAACTGGAGCAAATTTTGTGCAGTAAATATAAAAATTTTTTCCTCTTTTTATCCGCCCTTTTGCTGCTATTTTCTAATATAGGGGCGGCAAATAGTTTTAATCCGCAATGTAGTCAGCGCTATATTGCGCAAAATATAAAATCGGCAGTTTTAGCCCTTAAGGCTACAAAATATTGCAAAAATATAAAATTGCCCTATTCTCGTGCACAAGCTGGTAAAAAAATTGAAGAATTACGCTGTAATACGCAAGCATCGAACCTTCTTGACGAATTAATTATAAATTATGATAGGGAATATAAAAATATTATGAGCGGGCCAGGCGCTGAACTTATTTGCTCAAATGCCGCTTCTTTAGGAAAAGATATTTCCTAAATTTTACGCAAAAATTAATCTAAATCATCTAACTTAGCAAATTAAATTAATATAGCCGGTAAGAATATATGATTAATAGACGAATAATTATTATTATTTTAGCATCTGGCTTACTCAGTTCGTGCGTCTCCACCTATTCATTTGATACAATTTCTAAACCTACCCAGCTTAGTCGGGAAATTATCATAGAAAAAATAAATGAAGTAAGAAAAGCAAATAATCGCGCTCCACTCAAATTTAATCAAAAATTATATTTAGCCGCACAGGCCCAATCCGACTTAATGGCAAATAAGGGTAAATTATCACATGAGCTTGGTGGCTCTTTACGTCAAAGAGTAAATAAAACCGGGTATAGGGGAGCAGTGGGTGAAAATTTAGCCGGCGGTTATGATAGTCTTGAAGCGGTAATTAATGGCTGGTTGGCCTCAAATGCTCATCGCGCAACATTATTAAATAATAAATTTAGCGAATTTGGGTTAGCTTATACAAAGGCTGAAAAAGGACAATATAAAACCTATTGGACCTTTATTGCGGGGGGTGATTTTTCTAACTGGCTCTAGCTTAATTTTTCTGCAATATATTTTGCCAAAGCTCTTTTATCTCTATCATTAATTGACAAACCCAATTTAGTGCGTCGCCATAAAATATCTTCAACAGTTTGCGCCCATTCTTCTTTTAATAAATAATCAACTTCTCTGGCGCTTAAATTTGCGCCAAAATCCTCTCCTAAATCATAGTGAGATTTGGCTTTTCCCAAGACTTTAGTCGTTAATGTGCCATAAAGGCGCACCATACGTTTAATTTGCGAATGGGGTAAAAATGGATATTGCTCATTTATTTTATTTACCAATTTATCAAATGAACCTATGGCAAAATCACCACCTGGCAATGGAGAATTTGCCGTCCATTTTTTTCCCTTTTTGCCAATTAGGGGGGCTAATTTTTCTAGCGCTCCTTCTGCTAAATGGCGATATGTTGTTAATTTTCCGCCATAAATATTTAATAATGGAGCGCTATTAGCATTTTCAATCTCTAATATATAGTCGCGGGTAATTTCTTGCGCCTTTGTTGCTCCATCGTCAAATAAGGGCCTAACTCCTGAATAAGCCCAGACAATATCAGCTCGCTTAAGCGGAGTGCGAAAATAATGTGAGCTTATTTTACATAAATAATTTATCTCATCTGAACTAATAGCAACATCTTTAGGATCGCCATCATATTCAACATCTGTTGTGCCAATCAGAGTAAAATTCTCCTGATAGGGAATGGCAAAAATTATTCTATTATCGGCATTTTGGAAAATATAGGCCTTATCATGTTCATAGAGCTTGTTCACAACAATATGTGATCCTTTAACTAATCTAATATGTTTTTTCTTATCAGATTGTTTGATTGTTGAATTTACTATATCCACCCAAGGGCCAGCGGCATTTATTAGCGATTTTGCCCTTATTATTTTTTCTTTATTATTATTTATATTTTTAACTCTTAAATGCCAAATATTATCAATAATCTCAGCATTTATCAATTTGGTTCTGACATTAATATCTGCGCCTAAATTTGCCGCATCTTTAGCATTTAGCACCACTAAACGCGCATCATCCACAAAACAATCCGAATATTCAAAACCAATTTTGAAATCAGCCCGCAATGGTTTTCCTACTATATTTTTTCTAAGATTTATTGTTTTTGTTGGGGGTAGTTTTTTACGCCCGCCAATATGATCATAAAGAAATAATCCTAAGCGTAATAAAGGGGCTGGGCGCAAACCCTTATGGTGCGGCAAAATAAAACGCATCGGTTTTATAATAAAGGGCGCCAACGCCCATAATATTTCGCGCTCTTTAAGAGCTTCGCGCACAAGATGAAATTCAAAATATTCAAGATAGCGCAACCCGCCATGAATTAATTTTGTAGCAGCAGAAGAAGTGCCTGAAGCTAAATCACCCATTTCCGCCAAATAAATCTTATATCCGCGCCCAGCACCATCGCGGGCAATACCGGCGCCATTTATTCCACCCCCTATGATAAAAATATCAAAAATTTTGGAATTTTTTTCTTCGTCTTTTTCTGACATTATTTTTCGCTTTTTGAAAAATATTATTTTATTTAGCGCGCCAATATTATTTATACAATTAATTTTAATATATCTAATTTTAATATATATTGAGAAAACAGCAAAATTTGCGCAAATTATCACCCCTGCCCATTATCAAACTTGCCCACCGCTCCCTATCAATTCTGCCCACTCTGTAAAATATTGTCTTTTTTCTTATTTGTTTCGTCGCTAAATTCCATTTGCTCTATATTATTAGAGCGCCTTGTTACCTTCCTTGAAGAAACTGTAATCATCTCAATATCTTTTGCTGCCATAGAAAAATGTGATTGTAATTTACTTACCCTTTCATCAAGACGGGAAATATCTTCTAATAATAGGCGCACTTCTTTTTGAATTAAATGTGCCTGTTCGCGCATTCTGACATCTCTTAATAAAGCATGCACAACTTGAATAGAAAGCATTAAAAGAGAAGGAGAAACAATTACCACTCGCGCTCGCACTGCCCGTTGCACCAAATCCTCAAAATGTTCGTGTAAATCGGCAAAAATAGATTCTGAAGGCACAAACATAAAGGCCGTATCCTGCGTTTCTCCCGCAATGAGATATTTTTCGGCAATCGCCTTAATATGCACATTCATATTATTTTTGAATTCAGTTCTGGCATTTTTTAGTTCTTGCGCATCTTTTGCCTTTTTCATTCTTTGCCATGCTTCAAGCGGAAATTTGGCATCTATTACCAAATCGGGCGCATTATTGGGCATATGCACTAAACAATCAGGGCGTGAGCCATTGGAAAGGGTTGGCTGAAAAGAGTAAGAATTTTTAGCCAATCCATCGCTAATAATATTTTCCATACGTCCTTGCCCAAAGGCTCCACGCGTCTGCTTATCAGAAAGAATTGTTTGTAATGATATAATTTCGCTGGAAATCTCACTAATAGTAGATTGAGCCTTATCAATAACTGCAAGCCGCTCATTTAATTTTGCTAGGCTCATTTCGGTCTTTTCACGATTTTCATTTAATTGTTGCCCCATACGCTGGTGGGCATTATCAATTTTTTCGGTCAGAATTTTTGACAAATCAGAAGTTCTTGCGCCAAATATTTCTGCCATAGTCTGCATTCTGCCGGTCATTTCAGATTGCACTTGCAGCAATGAAGCTAGATGCCGCTCTAATTCAAGAGAGCGATTATTTAATTCTTTTTCTCTAATTTGTCGGTTTTTGCGCGCAATTAGTAAAATAAATAAAATAATCAATAATAAAATTAAGAGCAAAAAAATAAGCCCAATAAGCAGCATATTTATGCTAATTTGCCAATCATTAATGTTAAATATGATTTCATCCATAATTTTTACTAGCAAATATTTTTCAATGTAAAAAGCAAAATTGGCAATTTCAAAAAATTTCCTATATCTATATAAACAAACAAATGCTTAAGACCTAATGGAAGAAAGAATTTACAATATGAGCGTTAGAAATATTATATATATTCCGGATAAGAGATTAAGAACTGTTGCGGAGCCTGTTGCCGAGATAAATAAAGATATTCATATTTTAATAGATGATATGTTTGAAACCATGTATAAGGCATTGGGTTTTGGGCTGGCCGCGCCGCAAATTGGCGTATTAAAACGCGTTATTGTGATGGATTGTTCTGACGAGGAGGACGAAAAGCAAGACCCGATCGCTATGATTAACCCGGAAATAACCTTTTTTTCTGAAGAAAAGCGCGCCTATAAGGAGGGCTGTCTTTCTATTCCGGAAATTTTAGAGGAAATTGAGCGACCAGATAATATTCGTGTCAAATATACTAATATTGATGGCAAAATTATTGAAAGAGAAGCCGATGGCTTGCTTGCTACCTGTATTCAACATGAGGTTGACCACTTAAATGGAAAATTATTCATTGATTATCTTTCACGCTTAAAGCGGGATAGGATTATTAAAAAATTTCAAAAATTAGCGCGCCGTAGAGCAGGATAATTTCAAAAAATGAGTTTACGAATTATTTTTATGGGCACTCCGGATATTGCCAAATTTGCGCTTGAGCAGATTAGTAAAACAGAACACCAAATTATTGCCGTTTATTCCCAGCCAGCACGTAAAGCAGGCCGCAATAAGCAATTACAAAAATCACCCACCATAATAAAGGCAGAAAAATTAGGTTTAGAAATATTTACTCCGCAAAATTTCAAGCAAAAAGAAGATATAGAGCAATTTATTTCTCTAAATGCCGATCTAGCCATAATTGTTGCTTATGGATTAATTTTGCCAAAGGAAATATTAGATGCACCCAAATTTGGCTGCCTTAATCTTCACGCTTCTCTTTTGCCTCGCTGGCGCGGTGCAGCTCCCATTCAGCGGGCTATTATGGCGGGAGATAAGAAAAGCGGCGTAACAATAATGAAAATGAATGAAGGTTTAGATAGTGGCCCTATTGGTTTGAGCAAAAAAATTAAAATTAAAAAAAATATGAATGCTGGCGATTTACATGAAAAAATGAAAATTAAGGGGACAAAATTAATTATTAAAGCCCTTGAAAAATTAACAAATAATCAGCTTAATTTTGTTGAGCAGAAAAAAGAGGGTGTAACTTACGCTAAAAAAATTTCTAAGAGCGAGGCAAAAATTAATTGGCATAAAAGTGCTACAAAAATCCTTAACTTAATTAGAGGGCTTTCGCCCTATCCCGGCGCTTGGTTTTTGATGGAAATAGGTGATAGTTCGGATAAGAAAAAGAGTAAAAAAATAAGAGTTAAAATTTTACGTGCCAAAAAAATTAAATTAAATATGAAGGAAAAAATAAGACCCGGAACAATTATTGATGAAAAAATGACCATTAGTTGCAAAAAAGGATTTATCCGCCCGATTTTTTTACAAAGAGAGGGAAAAAAGGCAATTTTCCTAGATGAATTTTTGCGCGGATTAAATGAAAATTTAACGGGCAAGGAATTATATTAATAATGTTTCGCTATTGCCTGACGATAGAATATAAGGGAACAGGATTTTGTGGCTGGCAACGCCAACCTAATTTACCTTCCATACAGGGTTCATTAGAAGAAGCAATTAAGAAATTTTCCAGTGAAAATGTAAAAGTGCAGGCTGCCGGACGCACAGATGCCGGAGTGCATGCGCGCGGGCAAGTTGTGCATTTTGATTTGCAAAAAAAATGGGATAGTTTCCGTATTAGCGAAGCGCTTAATTATCATTTGCGCCCCCTAAATATTGTTGTTTTGAAGGCAAAATCTGTTAAGAGCGATTTTAATGCCCGCTTTAGCGCGGTTAAACGCCATTATGAATATATAATTCTAAATCGCCGCCCACCACCATGTTTAGAGCGTGATTTGGTTTGGCATGTAGCAAAAAAACTTGATATAGAAAAAATGGCAGAGGCGGCCAAAATGGTTGAAGGTTTACATGATTTTACGACATTTCGCTCGCTTGAATGCCAGGCAAAAAGTCCTATAAAAACCATTGATAGTTTCACTATTTCACGAAAAAATGACCATATATATTTTCGTATATCTGCCCCCTCATTTTTACACCATCAAGTCCGTTCGCTAGTTGGTTCACTAAAAATGGTTGGTGAAGGAAAATGGACTATTGACGATTTTGCTATGGCATTTGCGGCAAAAGATAGAAAAGCCTGCGCGGCATTAGCACCAAGCTGCGGGCTTTACCTTATGAAAGTTGATTATTCTTAAAAAAATCAATAAGATTACTTTCTTAGCATAAATTTAGACACCTCCATCAACCCTGATATTTTCTCTGAGCCTCTTTGCTCTTGGCCTTGCTGAACTTCATCGTCCATCGGGCATCACAATTTTTCTGGGCTGCCTTATTGGGTTTATCAGGCCAAATCTCAGTGGCGTTTTTGCCCTCCTTAATGGCTTTTTTCTCATATCCTTATTGCGCTGGCGAGGTGCGCTGACCAGTGTGGCATCAACAATCTGCCCGCCCATAGGAAGATAGCCCGAGCTCTTCAACTGCTTATCAAATTCGTCAAACAGAGCCTACATCGCACCCGCATTGGTCAACCGCTCGCGAAACAGTGCAATCATGTTTCATCCGGCGTCGGTTTGCCAAGATTAAAGTCCAGAAACCGCAGCCAGCTTAAGCGATCGCGGATTAGAAACTCCATT
>WFXU01000028.1 GCA_015490455.1 Hyphomicrobiales bacterium | reverse complement strand
GGCAGAATTTTAAGCCAAACAACACTGCCAAACATTAACAATATGAAGGGACGAAGAAGGGGCGAAGAAAGAACGAAGAAGGGCAAAAGGGGCGAAAGCCCCTTTTATTTTCACCTAATGCAAATAGGGATAAAGTTCATAATCAACTGAGTTGGATATAAGCAAAGTTGAACTTGCCCAGCACAATAAATTCATAGAAATTTATCTATGGTGTATTATCGTTATGGTATGTTTATGCGGCTGGTATGGATCTGAAAAGACTTTTACCCCCATCTATAGTTGATAATTCCTTCATCCTTCACCCATCACAAAACCAACATAAAGTCAGCGCCATTTAACTCACCATGATTAATTTATCTTGGATTAATTTATTTTGGCCAATATTTAGCAAATATTCAGATTTGTTAACAGAGTGTAACCAAAACTGTGTTCTTTTTACAACAGCGCTAAATTATCACACAAACTACGGCCAAAAATTTAATTTTCCTATTGCTTAGTTTCTCTGACAATATAAGTTGCATTTTGCGAATCCATGCATGGGGTCGTTTGTCTGTTGCAGGCGCGGCGCTGATGTGGGTGCTGGCAGTGAGTAAAGCCGGGCTACCGGAGAAAGGTCAGATTGCCGGCTTTAACCATCCGGTTAACCATTTAAGGGTCGCGTTTAGACAATTAGACAAACTGTCAGATATTCTGACATAACTTGAACTTTAATTTTGACTTTGGAGGTCAATAATGAAAATTAAAACTCTTCTACTTTCAACAGTTACGGCAGCTGGCCTTTCTTCAGCTGCAATGGCTGCTGATCCTGCTGCGGTTCTTACGTCGCTTGACGTTTGTGACGCTTTAGGGATTTCAGGTCTAACTATTTCTTCAGATAGCAATTGTTTGCAAATTTCTGGTGGCGTTGAATATTTGTTTGAATGGGGCGATTATGATAGCTCTGTTGCTAGTCCTGGCTGGCTACATGCTCCTGCTGATAATGGTGGTGTTGCGCCAGCTGTTCAGGATTGGAATTCAAAAGTTGACGCATGGCTAAAATTTGTCGGCACAGCCGATAGTGATTTTGGTCCTGCAAAAGCTGTCATCAAACTTGGTTTTGACGAAGATTATTCAGCTACTAATGAAGTTGTAACCGGTCCTACAGGTGGAGGCCTCACCGTTGATGAAGCCTATGCTGCAGTTGGGAACTCAACAGTTCTTATGGCTGGTAAAAAAGGCTCAATCGCTTCACTTGGTCATGACACAGCCTATAATTATCTAGGTCTTCGCCATGATAATTTTGGCATTGCAAGCTCAACTGGTGGTCATGTTATTCAACTTACCTCAGACTTAGGTAATGGTGTTGATGTTGGTATTGGTCTTGAAGATCTTGGTGGTCTTGGTTCACTTGTTGGTGTTCTAAACTATTCAGGTGATACACTTGCAGCCCACATTACATTCGTTGGTGATGATATTCTAACCGGAACAATCTCACAATGGAGCTTACATGCAGGTGGTGAAGTAACATTAGATATGTTCAAAATCCTTGCAGCTTTCAATTATGAAAGTGTAGTGCTTCCAACTTGGGATGCGATGGCTTCTGTTCAGGCAGCATTTGATATGTTCAAAATCGCTGCTTCTGTTTATGGAAACTCAGCAAATCAACTTGAGCTAGCTGGTTCTGTTTCAGCTGACGTAACAGACACAGTGTCTATCGCTCTTGGTGGACAATGGGACGATCATGATACAACTGTTGCTTCAGATGAGCAATGGAAAGTTGCAGGAAAGCTAACAGCTAAAGTTACAGAAACAGTAACAGTAACAGCTGAAGTTGGAGTTGATGGTAAAGTTCCTGCTGGCGCTCCAACATCTGTAGTCTACGGCTCTGTTGAAGCAGCTTGGGCACCAGGTGGTGGATTTAAATCATCTGTTAAATTTGAAGGTAATGCTGAAGGCTTCTACAAAGGCACTTTCAAATCTTCAAAATCTTTCCAATAAATCTATTTGGAATTAATATTTATGAAGGCTCGGGAATCCCCGAGCCTTTTCTTTAACCTTTTCGCTTAGTATTTCCTTTCTACGTTCAGAAACTATATTTATTTAACATAAGAGCGCAGTAAAATTACCTCAATTTCTTCGTGTTTTAATGTGTCGACTGCATTATCGCTGGCAAATTATCTCAGGAATATCAGCCCTATCGCCTGTTCATTCCATGAAATATACCCTATATGTCACCCTGCTGAAGCAGCAACATTAACGAAACTACTCTTTAAGCTTAACCCCCTCCACCTCACCTTCACCCTGAGCTTGTCAAAGGGTGTGGGGATAGAAGAGCACAACAAAGATAATAGGGGAGGAATTAAGGATGGTAAAAACAACTCTCATATAATTTAATTATAATTATTTAATTATCTCCTATCGTCAGGTTACGAAATTCTATAGCTATATAACTATAGCCATATTAACTACGAGATTATTATAGACTTGGAAATAATAATAGCCGTTAATGAATATGGTGCAGGCGGCGGGACTCGAACCCGCACGAAGGTTACCTTCTCAGGATTTTAAGTCCTGTGTGTCTACCAGTTCCACCACGCCTGCATAATTCATTAGTCTGTGCTACCTGATATTGGTTCTGCATAGGTTACGTCAAGATCCCAAGGGAAATAAATCCAAGTATCTTGTGAAACTTCAGTGATAAATGTGTCAACCATCTCATTTCCCAGCGGTTTAGCATATACTGTAGCAAAATGCGCATTGGGTAATATTTCGCGTACCACCCTAGCTGTAGCACCAGTATCTACTAAATCATCAATAATCAATATTTTTCCGTTTCTATCCATCTCTAAAATATCAGTTGATAAATGTTTTAATATATTAATTTCTCCCTGATTTGTATGATCATAAGATTTAACCGAGATACAATCAACAACTCTAATATTTAATTCGCGTGCAACAATTGCCGCCGGAACTAGCCCTCCGCGCGTAATTGCCACAATAGCATCAAAGGGGCCAATATTCATCAAACGCCAGGCCAATGCCCGCGAATCACGGTGAAATTGATCCCAACTAACGGGAAATGATTTATCAGCTGTCCCCATTATTAACTTCCATCTTTATTTTAGCAAAATCCACATTATTTTCCTTATGCACAATATTTATCATCTTTTGCACCTGTTTTTCTGCTTTTTCCAAACTTTCTTTATTAGTTGAGCGTAAAACTAGCAAACTATAAATTAGCGATTTACCAATTTTTGGATAGGAACCAATTTTTACATCTGGAAAATTACTTTGTATTTTTGCTAGATTTTTGGCGATCTTGCTTTCCCCAACTCCACAATAAATGGTTTTTGAAAAAAGTCTGGCGCCCGAAGGTATAATTTTGGCAACTTCCTCAATCATTGCCTGCATAATTTTAGGAACACCAGCCAAAACAAAAATATTTTCTACTATAAAACCGGGCGCCCCGCTGATAAAATTTTTAATTAACTTTGCCCCTTGTGGAATTTTAGCCATTCGCATTTGCCCTTCACTAATTTCATGGTTTGGGCTGATTTCTCTAATCATTTCTATAGCTTGCTGGTTAATCTTCAATTCAAGATTAAATGCTTTTGCAATTGCCATTGCTGTTATATCATCGTGAGTTGGGCCAATGCCGCCAGTGGTAAATAAATAATCATATTTGTGGCGTAATTCATTGACAGCGTGAATAATCATTTCCATTTCATCGCCGACAATTCTAACCTCTTTGAGATCTAAACCGTGCTCATTACAGAAAAGGGCAATAGTGTGAATATTCTTTTCTTTTGTTTGTCCACTTAAAATCTCATCGCCAATAATTAATAAAGATAGATTTTTTCGTTTATTTTCCATAATTCCATAAATAGGCTCTTATAGTGAAATAGTAAAGAAAATCAGATATATTGAGAATGGCCTAGCTTTTCTCTTGACGCAACTTTTAACTGATAAAGCGACAATTATACTGATATATTGAAATATATTGAAAATAATTGTCTTTTTAATTTTTGCAATTTACAAATAGGCCTTACTAGTGTCCTAATTTAAGCTGGGGATTTTATGGTTACCTATATTGAAGCAAATAAAACTAAAAGAAAGACATTAGGAATAATTCCACTTTATGATGAAGAGGGATTTGCTAAAATGCGTAAAGCCGGGCAGCTAACCGCCCAAGCGCTAGATATTTTATTTGAAAAAGTGCGCCCCGGCGTTACAACTTTAGAGTTAGATAGGATAATATTTGAATTTGCCAAAGATAATGGGGCAATACCGGCAACAATATTTTATCGCGGCTATCGTCATTCTATTTGCACTTCTATAAATCACGTAGTTTGTCATGGTATTCCTTCAAACAAACCATTAAGAGAGGGTGATATTGTCAATATAGATATAACCTTAATTGTTGATGGGTGGCATGGGGATAGTTCTCGTCTTTATCCGGTTGGCAATATTTCAAGAAAGGCCGAACGCTTAATTGAAATAACTTATGAGGCCATAAAAAGAGGGATTGAGCAGGTAAAACCCGGCAATAAAATAGGAGATATTGGCGCAGCTATTCAGCAATATGTTGAAAGTCAAAGAGCTTCTGTTGTGAGAGATTTTGTCGGTCATGGGGTAGGGCAAAGATTTCATGATGAGCCAAATATTCCGCATTTTGGCACTAAGGGAACGGGTATAGAATTAAGGGAAGGTATGATTTTCACCATTGAACCAATGGTTAATCTTGGTCGCCCAAATGTAAAAATATTGGCAGATGGGTGGACAGCAGTAACAAGGGACAGGTCTCTTTCTGCTCAGTGTGAACATTCTTTGGGGGTAACCAAAGATGGGTGTGAGATTTTCACAAATTCGCCAAAGGGATTATTTAATCCTTTAGAAGCACAAAAAAATAATAAGTAATAAAATGAGTGTTGAACGGGATAATAAGAAACATTTTCATGGTCATCGTGAACGATTACGGCAAAGATTTGCTAAAAATGGCGCCAGCTCTTTACAGGATTATGAATTATTAGAGTTAATTTTATTTAGAATTTTACCGCGCCGTGATACTAAGCCTGTGGCAAAGGCAATGATTGAAAGATTTGGCAATTTTACCGAAGCTCTAAGCGCTCCGGCGCATTTATTAGAAGAGATAGATGGTTTAGGAAAAAGGGCGATTATTGATCTAAAGGTTATTCTGGCTGCAGCGCAGCGTTTTAGCAAAGAAGAAATTATTGATAGGCCAATACTTAGTTCTTGGGGAGAATTGTTGAATTATTGCAAAAAACAAATGGCATATGAAACCAAAGAACAATTTCGGATTTTATTTTTAGATAAAAGAAATTATTTAATTGCTGATGAGGTGCAGCAGATTGGAACGGTAGATCACACCCCAGTCTATCCGCGTGAGGTAATAAAGCGCTCGCTTGAACTTTCTGCTACCGCTTTAATTTTAGTGCATAATCATCCATCAGGTGATCCAACACCATCGGCAGCAGATATCCAAATGACCAAAGAAATAAATAATATTGCCAAACCGCTAGGTATTATCGTGCATGATCATATTATTATTGGCAGATCCGGTCATTCTTCATTAAGAGGGCTTAAACTTTTCTAATTCGCTTAATCAGATTAAATAAAAATTGATTATTCTTTATTTTATAGCGGGTTTTATTTTGCACTAGAGCTGCCAAAGAAAGAATAAAGCCTAAAAGGGTTAGAGGACGATAATAATGGCGTAAATTAATTTTCCTATTACACCAAATTCTTTTTTCATCAGTTAAACCTGCCCCCATATCATAGATTTTGGCTCCATTCTCAAAAATAGTCTGCATAATATAAAGCAAATTTTGTTTACCCGGCCCCCCCCTTTGAATAGTTGGATTATTGGTCATGGAAGAAATTAGACAAAATATTTTTTCCCGAAAAATAATATTATATCTTACTGCAATAATCTCATTATCTAATCGCAAAATATGTAATGAGCCGCGCGGTTTATTATTTAACTTTATGGCCTGATAATAAAATTTCTTTATTTTCTCATCGCTAAAAGGATTTTTAATTCCCTGTTTGGCAAATCGTTCTGCCCGTTGTCTAAACATGAGAGCGATAATTTTATCCGCTCTTACATCATTTCCCATTATTTCTTCAAAGGTTACATTACCTAATTTACTAAGTTTGGCCCTATGTTGCTTATCATGTTTTCGTCTTGAGCGATTTCTGCGCTCCTTATCAATTTGTTGCCAATTATTAAATTCCGCACGATAAAGATTGTCAATTTTACAGGAAAG
This sequence comes from Hyphomicrobiales bacterium, assembly GCA_015490455.1. Taxonomy (GTDB): domain Bacteria; phylum Pseudomonadota; class Alphaproteobacteria; order Rhizobiales; family Devosiaceae; genus S141-66. The sequence continues at coordinate 55,246 of WFXU01000028.1, read as the reverse complement.
CCCCAATTTATCATAAGGGTCTATATTAGAAATTTTATTTTCAATAATATGGGGGAAAAAAAGCAAATGGGCAGAATTTTTAATTGGTTCAATTGCCGCCTGCCAAACTGCTTTTCGCTCTATTAAACTTAATTTGGCAATTTGCTCACTATCAATTAAGGGAGCATTGGTGCCAACATGGCGGGCGAAAAAGGGCGTAAATATAGTTAAGCCCCATTTTTTTCTTTTTTCCAAAGCCATTAAAATTATTGGCCTTTTATCAAGAGTTACAATGGAAAAAAACTGATTTCTTGGCTCAATCTCTAAATTATTAATCCAGACTTTAGTAAAATCATAAGTTTGAGCTGGCGATTGGACGCCAAAATTCTCTAAATAACGCCATTCTTTCTGAATATCGGCAATATTATTAGTATGGGCAAAATATATATTTTGTAATGAAGATCTATTATCAATAAATTTATTAAAGACTAGTTTTTGCCTGTTCATAATATAGAGCCACTGCCGATTAACAATCATAAATATCTTTGGCGACAGTTTCTAAGAATGAAGTAAATAATAAGTTGAATTTAAGATTATTTATTATCAGCCTAGCCGAGTTGATTGAGAACAGGGAAAGTTGCCTGAAACCAGTAAGCGATTTTAGTAAAATCTCCGGTTAAAAATAATATTCCGGTAAGCACCAAAAGGGCGCCCATTATTTTTTCTACTGTTCCTAAATGTTTTTTGAAGCCATCAAAAAAGCTGGTAAATGGACCAATAGCCATGCCAGCCAGTAAAAAGGGAACCCCAAGCCCCAATGAATAAATTGCTAGGAGAGTAGCGCCTTCAAGCGCAGAATTTTGCACCGCTGCTATGGATAAAATAGCCGCCAAAACAGGGCCGATACAGGGCGTCCAGCCAATGGCAAAAGCCAAACCAAGACCAAAACCGCCAATTGGCCCGCTGGCAATTTTTGGACCTCTAAAACGAAATTGCATATTAAGAAAAGCCAGTTTGAATAGTCCCAGAAAATGTAAACCCATCAGAATAATTACTATCCCGGCTATTGGCACCAAAATAGGCATTATTTGACGAAAAAGCTGACCAAAAGCGGTTGCGCTTGCGCCAAGCGTAATAAAAATCAAGGAAAAACCAAGAATAAAAAATAAAGAAGTAACCACCGTGCGACGCCACAATATCTTGGAATTAACTCCCTCTTGTTGTAATTGCTCAAATGAAGCTCCGCTCATATAGGTTAAATAGGGCGGAACAAGCGGAAGCACGCAAGGGCTAAGAAAACTTAATATGCCAGCCACAAATATTATTGGAAAAGTTAACTCATCCATTTTTACCTCATTAACTTCTTTTACAGCATGGATGTATAAACACAATAATAAAAATCCAATTCGCAAAAAAGTGAATAGTTTGTTGCGCGTAAAATATTATCATGTTAACCCGCTGCTAAATTAAATTAACCCTTAAAGAGCGATATTATTAGATGATAGAACGTTATTCTCGCCCGCAAATGGTTGCAATTTGGCAGGCACAAACAAAATTTAGAATTTGGTTTGAAATAGAAGCGCATGCCGCAACAAAACAAGCCCAATTGGGGCTAATACCAAAAGAAGCTGCTAAGATAATTTGGCAAAAGGGCAAAGATATTATATTTGATGTAAAAAGAATTGATGAAATTGAGCGTGAAGTCAAACATGATGTAATTGCCTTTTTGACCCATCTAGCAGAAATTATCGGTGAGGAAGCGCGCTTTGTGCATCAGGGCATGACCTCTTCTGATATATTGGATACGACTTTATCTGTACAATTAAAGCGCGCAACGGATATTTTATTAGCTGATATTGATGATTTGCTTAGTGCGCTAAAAAAACGCGCCTTTGAACATAAATATACCATTACTATAGGACGCTCGCACGCAATCCATGCCGAACCAACCACATTTGGCTTAAAATTGGCTCAGGCTTATGCCGAAATGCGGCGTAATCGCGAAAGATTATTAGCGGCGCAAAGGGAGATAGCTATTTGCGCCATTTCCGGAGCGGTTGGCACTTTTGCTAATATTGGCCCTGAAGTAGAACAATATGTTGCACAAAAATTAGGTCTTAATATTGAGCCAATTTCAACACAAATTATTCCGCGCGACAGGCACGCTGCCTATTTTGCAACTTTAGCCGTAATTGCTTCTTCTATTGAGCGTATTGCTGTTGAAATACGCCATTTGCAAAGAAGTGAACTTTTGGAGGTTGAAGAATATTTTTCTAAAGGACAAAAGGGCTCATCTGCCATGCCGCATAAGCGTAATCCGGTTCTTAGTGAGAATCTAACCGGTTTAGCGCGTTTAATTCGTTCAATGGCGATACCGGCAATGGAAAATGTTGCCCTTTGGCATGAAAGAGATATTTCCCATTCTTCGGTTGAACGTATGATAGCGCCCGATGCCACAATTACGCTTGATTTTGCCCTTGCCCGCCTGACTAATATAATAGAAAATTTGCTTATTTATCCGCAGAATATGAAGAAAAATTTGGATATGCTAGGAGGGTTACATAATTCACAAAGAATATTGCTAGCCCTTACTCAGGCAGGGCTCTCGCGCGAGGATAGCTATCGGCTTGTGCAAAGAAATGCGATGAAAGTTTGGCAATATGAAGGAGATAGGGCTAATAAGTTCGCGCAATTTCTAAAAGAAGATGAAGAGGTGAGTTCAGCACTGACAAATGAGCAAATTGATTTAATGTTTGATGATAATTATCACTTAAAATATGTTGATCTGATTTTTTCTAGAGTGTTTGACGAATAATTCTTGTAATATTTGCTTTTATTGTTAGGAAAAGTGCAAAAAAATAATTTTTTACTTGACAAAACCAAAACAAAATGAGAACAAAGCAAGCACATATTAAATATTTCGGTGCTAAAAATATAGAAATTATTGCACTAATTGGCTGGGCGTGAAATAAGGAGATGGTAATGACACAATCAAGGCTAAAAGTGATTGAGGGAGGTTCAATGGATAAAAATAAAGCGCTAGAAGCAGCTTTGGGGCAAATTGAGCGATCTTTTGGCAAAGGCTCAATTATGAAAATGGGCGATAAGGCCATTATGGAAGTTGAGACAATACCAACCGGCTCGCTTGGTCTTGATATTGCGCTTGGCGTTGGTGGAATGCCACAGGGTAGGATTATTGAAATATATGGACCTGAAAGCTCAGGCAAGACAACTTTAGCGCTGCATGTTGTTGCCGAAGCGCAAAAAAGGGGCGGAATTTGCGCCTTTATTGATGCGGAACATGCTTTAGATCCGATTTATGCGCGTAAATTAGGGGTTGATGTTGATGAATTGCTAATTTCACAACCTGATGCTGGCGAACAGGCGCTGGAGATTGTGGATACTTTGGTTCGTTCAGGCGCGATTGATGTTTTGGTGGTTGATAGTGTTGCCGCGCTAACGCCAAAATCTGAACTTGAGGGAGAGATGGGAGATAATCTTCCCGGCTTGCAAGCGCGCTTAATGAGTCAGGCTATGCGTAAATTAACAAGCTCTATTTCGCGCTCAAAAACAATGGTTATCTTTATTAACCAAATTCGTATGAAAATTGGTGTTATGTTTGGATCTCCCGAAACTACCACAGGGGGTAATGCGCTTAAATTTTATTCTTCTGTTCGCCTTGATATTCGGCGCATTGGCGCGATTAAAGATAGGGATGAAGTTGTAGGGAATCAAACAAGGGTCAAAGTTGTTAAAAATAAATTAGCCCCACCATTTCGCCAAGTGGAATTTGATATTATTTATGGTGAGGGCATTTCTAAAACTGGTGAGTTGCTTGATCTTGGAGTTAAGACCGGTATTGTTGAAAGATCAGGTTCCTGGTTTTCTTATGATAGCCAGCGGCTAGGGCAGGGGCGGGAAAATGCCCGTCAATTTTTGCAAGAAAATCCAGAGATTGCCGCTATTATTGAGCAGGGTATTAGGGAAAGTGCCGGTCTACTTTCCGATGAAGAATTGCTTACAATTAAAGAAGATAAAAATACACAAAATACACAAATTGAAAATTTAGAATAATAATATTTTAGAAGTGAGCGGCAATATTTTAACTAATATTGCCGCTCTTATTTTATCATCTATTTCCCATATTGTGGGCAATTATATTTAGCTAAATAAATATATTGTTTGGATTTTATTAGGAACTAGAGCTTTTCCTGATTAGATTGGAGGATGTTTGAAGCGTTTTTTCGCGTTTGCTGAAAAGGCACATTTCGCGCCGTTGTCCAACTGACCCAAGCGGAATGTAACAAAGCCTTACAAAGCACGAAAAACCGCCTTTAAGTGGGGCAAATAAGCCCATCTAGCTTAGGTTCCGGCGCTTGCCCGATCAACCAGATCGCGCCGCGCACCGCGCCTTGCAGCTGGACTGATTTGACTCCATCAAATGGTTCAATATAACAGAAAATGCTCTAGACATGAGCCTATAATAGTTGATAAGAAGCAATGAAATTTTTTGGGCTCCTGAGCTCTTTTTGGGTTTGATTATGGCTAGTGTAAATGAAATTCGCAGTAAATTTTTGGATTATTTTGTAAAGGAGGGGCATGAGGAGGTGCCTTCCAGCCCGCTTGTGCCTACCAATGATCCTACCCTTATGTTCACCAATGCCGGCATGGTGCAGTTTAAGAATGTTTTTACCGGTGTTGAAAAACGTCCCTATTCAACGGCTGTAACTTCGCAAAAATGCGTAAGAGCTGGCGGTAAACATAATGATTTAGATAATGTCGGCTTTACTGCGCGCCATTTAACCTTTTTTGAAATGCTTGGTAATTTTTCCTTTGGCGATTATTTTAAGGAAAGAGCGATTGAGCTGGCATGGAATTTAGTTGTCAAAGAATATGGCCTGCCAAAGGAAAGATTATTGGTAACGGTTTATAGTGAGGATGATGTTGCTTTTAATTTGTGGCGCAAAATTTCTGGTTTAAGTGAAGATAAAATAATTCCTATTTCTACTTCCGATAATTTTTGGTCTATGGGTGATGTGGGGCCGTGTGGTCCATGTTCGGAAATTTTCTATGATCATGGCGAAGAGGTTTTTGGCGGTCCCCCAGGCAGTGCAAATGAGGATGGTGATAGATTTGTTGAAATTTGGAACCTGGTATTTATGCAATATGAACAGATAAGCAAGGAGAAAAGAGTAAATTTACCCCACCCATCAATTGATACCGGCATGGGATTAGAAAGAATATCGGCCATTTTGCAAAATAAGCACGATGTTTATGATATTGATTTGTTCAAAAATATAATTGGGGCGGCGCTAAATTCGTTTAAGGTGGATATGAATGAAGAGAACAAAAGTTCTTTTCGGGTCATAGCCGATCATTTACGCTCAATGAGTTTTTTAATAGCTGAAGGGATTTTGCCTTCTAATGAGGGTAGGGGATATGTATTACGGCGTATAATGCGTCGCGCCATGCGCCACGCAACCCTACTTGGCGCGCAAGAGCCAATTATTCATTCCCTAGTTCCAGTCTTAATTAACGAAATGGGGCAGCATTATCCGGAACTAATCGAAGCCAAAAATATGATTAGTGAAACTATTTTGCTTGAGGAGGGGCGTTTTTTGCAAACCTTAAATAGAGGTTTGGCAATTTTGGAAGAAGAAACTGCTAATCTTAAAAAGGGAGATATGCTTGATGGGCAGACCGCCTTTAAGCTTTATGATACTTATGGCTTTCCGCTTGATTTAACGCAAGATGCATTGCGTCATCGCGGCATCAATGTAGATTTAGCAGGTTTTGAGGACGCGATGGCTCGACAAAAGGAAGAAGCAAGAAAAAATTGGATAGGGGCTGGAGGAAGCGCTACTGAGAAGGTTTGGTTTGAAATTTTGCAGAATAATCAGCCAACAGAATTTTTGGGTTATGATAAGGAGGTAGCGCAGGGTGAAGTGTTGGCCATTGTAAAAAATGGGCAACAGATTGACCAGTTAAATGAGGGGGAGAGCGGATTTTTGCTGCTTAATCAGACGCCCTTTTATGCCGAAAGTGGCGGACAGGTTGGTGATGTTGGGCAAATTGTCGGAGAAGATTTGCTGGTAGAAGTTACCAATGTCACTAAACAGCTAGATGGTTTGTTTGTCCACCATATTGAGGTTAAAAAGGGTAATTTACGAAGGGGAATGGGTTTAGAACTGCGGGTTGATAGCAAAAATCGTAATAAAATTCGTGCAAATCACTCGGCCACTCATTTGTTACACGCCGCCTTAAGACAGGTTTTAGGAAAACATGTGGTGCAAAAGGGATCTTTGGTTGATGCGGAAAGATTAAGATTTGACTTTGCCCATACTAAGGCAATGAGTGAGGAGGAAATTAACAGGGTTGAGCAGATTGCTAATGAGATGGTTTTGCAAAATTCTGAAGTAACTACTCGTTTAATGGGAATTGAGGAAGCGCGAAAGGCGGGTGCAATGGCGCTATTTGGCGAAAAATACGCCGATGAAGTGCGGGTTGTTTCTATGGGTAAAACCATAAATGATGAAGGAGAAGAAGACAGTTTTTCTATGGAACTATGTGGAGGAACGCACGTGAAGAGAACTGGCGATATTGGCATAATCTGCATTATTCAGGAAAGTTCAATCGCTTCAGCCGTGCGACGAATTGAAGCGCTAACCGGCCTGGCTGCTCGCCAATATTATAAGGAACAGGAAGAAAAATTAAAAAAATTATCTTTTCTTTTCAAAAGCCCCATAAAGGAGATAGTTAACAGGGCTAATTTATTGGTTGAAGAGAAAAAGAAAGTTGAAAGAGAATTAGTTGAAGCCAAAAAGAAACTGGCAATGGGCGCTTCTAATAAAAATAGTAGCTCTTTAGTTAAACATATTGGCAAAATTAAATTTTTAGGCCGAAGTGTTGCAGAAATAGCCCCTAAAGATCTTAAAGCTTTGGTTGATGAGGGTAAAAGATCGCTTGGTTCAGGAATTGTAGCCATAGCCACAAAGAATGAAGGTAAAGGCGCCATTATTGTTGGCGTGACTAATGATTTACTTAATAAATTTGATGCAATTAAATTGGTAAAAATTGGCTCAGCCATTATGGGAGGCAAGGGCGGGGGAGGGCGCCCTGATATGGCGCAAGCCGGTGGCCCAAACGGGGCAAAAGCAGATGAAGCAATAAAGGCGATTGAAGCGGAGTTGGCAAAATTAGAAAATGTTAGATTTTAATATTGCCAAACATAGTTTGAACTAATTCCAGCTTTATTAATATTACGTCTCCAATAATATTATATGCCGGAATTGCCGATCATCGAAAATCTCATTTTTCTAAAATAATTTTATATAGTTGTCTGTGAAAAATTGTTAACATATTGATATTTCTTGATATTTTGCCATAACTGAGCATTTAATATTGAAAGATTTTGCTCTCCATATGCAGTTTTCTTGCAATTTTGATAGAAATTTTTGCGATTCCTGATTTCTGACTTCCGACTTCTGATTTCTGAGCGATAAATCTTCACAGCCGACCATATATGTTACAGACGAGATGCTATCTATTTTTCAGGCTTTAACATCCATTTTATGACAATTCCAGCGGGTATTGCCCATAACAAGCCGGCAATGGCAAAATAAATCAATAAAAGCCAAATAGCTGCGCCAAGAAGAAATTTTTCATAAATTAGACTTGCAATGGCAGGATAAATGAAAAGTAAAATAATTAACATAAATAATCCTACTAATTTTCTACCCCCTCGCTGCATTATAATGACCTTTCTCTATTGCGATATATTTTGCGGTATTATTTTACCTCAGAACTAACCATAAGAAAAATAAGAATAAACTTTCTGCTTGACGAATAATTTAGTATCATATATCAGCACGTGCAAAACTTAAACTAATTTAAGCGATGATAAATAGTTTGAACTTAAGGAACAAGATAATATGAAAACTTTCTCGGCAAAGCCAGAAAATATTGAGAAGAAATGGATTTTGATTGATGCAAAAGGCTTGGTAGTTGGTCGGCTTGCTTCAATAATTGCCAAGCGGTTGCGCGGGAAACACCTTCCTTCCTTTACTCCGCACATGGATATGGGCGATAATATTATTGTTATAAATGCCGATAAAATTGTGCTTACCGGCAAGAAACTCGATCAACGCAAATTCTTCTGGCATACTGGCTATCCGGGCGGAATTAAAGAGCGCACTTCGCGGCAAATTTTAGAAGGAAAATTCCCCGAGCGTGTCCTTGAAAATGCGGTTCGGCGCATGCTGCCCAAAGGTCCATTGGCCCGTAAACAGCTTAAAAATTTACGTATATATGCTGGTTCTGAGCATCCGCATATAGCGCAACAGCCAGAAATTTTGGACGTTGCTTCTCTTAATCCTAAAAATGTCAGGGTACAATAATCATGGCTGAAACAATTAATTCTCTTAAAGAACTAGCAAATGTGGAATCAGATCAGGATGAGCAAGTAAATCAGCAATCGCCAAAATATGAGCAAAAATTAGATAAATTTGGCCGTGCTTATGCGACAGGAAAAAGAAAAGACGCAGTTGCTCGCGTCTGGATAAAGCCCGGCGCAGGCAAAATTATAATAAATGGCAAAGATTATCAAAAATATTTTGCCCGCCCTGTTTTACAGATGATTTTACGTCAACCCATAGAGGCTGCGGAGCGAACAGAGCAATATGATATTGTAGCAACTGTTTCTGGTGGTGGTCTTTCTGGCCAGGCTGGCGCTGTTAGACACGCTATTGCAAGAGCCCTAACCTTTTATGAGCCAGAACTTCGTGCTGTTCTTAAAAGGGGAGGTTTTCTTACGCGTGATGCTCGTGTTGTTGAGCGCAAAAAATATGGTAAAGCAAAGGCGCGTAAATCCTTCCAATTCTCAAAACGCTAATTTTGATTTTATATTTATTGCAAAAGGGGGCTGGTATGTCCCCTTTTTTTCTGTCTAAATATTGAGTTAGCATATATGTTAGGATGGTAATCAGCTTAAAGGGTCAAATAGGGTCAAATATATGAAAACTATTCTGATTGTCACCGATGCATATTATCCGCAGGTAAATGGCGTGGTGCGCACTTTAGATAAGCTTGCGCAAATTTTACAAAAGAAAAATTATAATATTAAATTTTTAGAGCCTTCTGCTTTTCCTACATTTCCAATGCCCACCTATAAGGAAATAAGATTATCCGTAGCTTTGCCGGGCGTGGTTAGGAACAAAATAGAAGAAATTAACCCCGATGCTATTCATATTGCAACGGAAGGACCGCTTGGCGCAATGGCCAGAAGATATTGCATAAAGAAAAATATTGCTTTTTCAACTTCCTTTCATACACAATATCCAGAATATTTACGCGCCAGAGCCCCAGTTCCCCTTAAATGGTCTTATGCATATTTTCGCCGTTTTCATTCGGCTGCTAAATATTGTCTTATATCTTCAAAAACAGTAGCTAAACGTTTGCAAGAAAAAGGGTTTAACAATATTGTTAATTGGTCTTTGGGGGTTGATAGTGAGATTTTTAACCCCTCCTTCAGAGATGAAAATTCTGTAGAATTTAACTTCCCAAGACCAATATTCCTCTATGTTGGGCGAGTTGCTATTGAAAAAAATATTGAGGATTTTCTTAAACTAAATTTGCAAGGGACTAAATTAATTGTTGGTTCAGGCCCGCAATTAGAACAATTAAAAAAACAATATCAGGATTGTGTCTTTGTTGGTCCTAAAAAAGGTATTGAATTATCACGCTATTATGCCAGTGCGGATTGTTTTGTATTTCCTTCAAAAACAGATACATTTGGTTTGGTTTTACTTGAGGCGATGGCCAGCGGTTTACCCGTTGCCGCTTATCCTGTGCAGGGGCCGCTTGATGTAATTGCGGATTCGGGGGCTGGCATTTTAGATGAAAATTTACAAATAGCAGCGCAAAGGGCGGTGAAAATTGCAAGAGAAAAATGTGTGCAATATGCAAGAAAATTTAGTTGGGAGCGCAGCGCACAAATATTCCTGGATAATTTACCCTTTATTGAAAAATAATATAAAGTAAAACTCACTATAAAGCGAAATATTATTTAGTTTTCGGGTAAAATAGCCTTATAATTTAGTCCAGAAAAACAGGTTATATATTTATGCGCGAAGAAGAAAAATTTTTTCTTAATGTAAAAAAATCCATTACTGATAAAATCTGGGTGGATAGGCTCAATTCTGAAATGGCGCGAAATGCGAAAACTATCGCCCAAACCAGCAATTTGAGCGAAATAGTTGGACGAATTTTAGCGGCAAGAATGGTTAAACCGCATGAAGCGGAAATTTTCTTAACCCCAACCATACGGGATTTAATGCCAGACCCTTCCTCCATAACAGATCTAGATAATTTAGTTGCTTATTTAGCAAGCGCTATAATCAATAAAGAAAAAATAGCTCTATTTGGCGATTATGACGTAGATGGGGCATGTTCGGTTGCGTTAATGGAGCGCTATTTGCGACATTTCAATATGGATGTAATTACGCATATTCCAGATAGGATTTTTGAAGGATATGGTCCAAATAAAGCGGCAATAGACAATTTTGTAAAACAGGGCGTAAAGCTGATTATCAGCCTTGATTGTGGCACGACTAGTTCGGATGTGATTAAATATGCCAAAAATTTGGGAGCTGACTTTTTAGTGATAGATCATCATTTATCTGACGGTGACTTGCCACCCGCAGATGCAATTGCCAATCCCAACCGCTTAGATGATATTTCCTCATTGGGATATTTATCGGCTGCCGGTGTTTGTTTTATGGTATTAGTTGGGCTTAATCGCTATTTACGCATGAAGGGCGAAACAAACCTGCCCGATTTAATGCGATTTATTGATTTGGTCGCTTTGGCAACAATTTGTGATATTGTGCCATTAAAAGGGCTAAACCGCGCCTTTGTGCAGCGTGGCATAGAATTAATGCGCAACGGCACAAATATAGGCATTAGGGCGCTTAGTCTTGCCGCCAGAATAGGGGGGGCAATAAATCCCTATCATTTAGCTTTTCTTATTGGACCACGTATTAATGCGGGTGGGCGAATTGGTGATGCGTCACTTGGGGCTAGATTATTAGCTTTGGACAATGAAGATGAAGCAACAAAAATAGCTGCACAACTAAACCAATTAAATATAGAACGACAACATATTGAAAATGAAGCATTAAAAGAAGCAGTTGAGGCGGCAAATGCCGAGATTGGTTCGGGTGAGGGGCCTTCCATATTGGTTTTGGCTTCAGAAAATTGGCATCCGGGCATTGTGGGTCTACTGGCTTCTAGGTTAAGGGAGCGTTTTTTTCGTCCTGCTTTTGCCATTTCCATTGCTAAAAATGATAAAGCACTAGGTTCTGCCCGCTCTATTGCTGGGGTGGATTTAGGCTCTGCTGTTATAAAGGCCGTGCAGGCTGGAATAATAGAAAAGGGGGGCGGGCATGCAATGGCTGCGGGAATCAGTTTAACACGATCGCAAATAGGGGAATTTAGGAAATTTATTATTGAGCAGTTAGCAAGCCAAGTTGAAGCGGCAACTAGGAGTGAATATATTAAGATCGACGCCGCTATTACCGCCCGTGCGGCCAATATTGATTTTATTAAACAAATAGAAAGGGCTGGTCCATTTGGGGCTGGCAATCCTCCCCCGATTTTTGCTTTTCCGGCTCATAGGGTTAGGTTTGCTAAAATTGTAGGGGAGGGTAGGCATGTTCGTTTTTCACTTTATTGCGGGGATGGAGCTAAAATTGATGCAATTGCTTTTCAGTCTGCGGATAATGAATTGGGGCAGGCAATTTTAGCTGCGCAAAATAATAGAGCTATTCATATTGTTGGTAGTTTGGATATAAATCACTGGAATGGCCGCGAAATAGTGCAATTGCGCGCAATTGACGCGGCTTGGGGCTAAATAAATAGCTTTAATCAGGCGGCCGCGGAGATTTATCGTTCAGAAGTCGGAAAACGCAAAAATATCCATAATCAAATTGCAAGAAAACTAAATATGGAGAGGTAAAATCTGGCAAATTAAATGCTCAATAAGGGCAAAATATCAATATATTAAAATTTCTTCACGAACGACTAATCATTTAATTTATTATTTTTCACAAAACTCTTGCTTTTATGTTCACTTTTTTATAAACAGCACTGGAAAACTGGCGTTGGAATCCCGAGCAGGCGGGTTGGCTAGGTTTAGCATCTGGAATATTGGCAATTATTTCAGGGTGATATTGAATTTATTTCAGGGTGATGTTGATTTCTTTGGGATATGGTTTGAGGCATAATCTATTTGGATTGAATATTTTTTAATATATTGGTTTAATTCTAAACAAACAAGAAAGCTAGGTCTCTATGGCACGCACAAATCCATTTACTTTCCTGCAGCAGGTTCGCTCAGAGGTGAAAAAAGTAGTTTGGCCGACGAGAAATGAAACGCTTGTTTCAACAATAATGGTTTTAATAATGGTTTTGCTTGCCAGCCTGTTTTTTATGTTGGCTGACCAGCTAATATCCTGGATGGTGCAGAGCTTGTTATCTATTAGATAGGTTATATGTGATTATTAGCTTTTAATTTGATTTTGGATAATTATTTGGAATTAGAAATGGCAAAACGCTGGTATATAGTTCAGGCATATTCAAATTTTGAACGCAAAGTTGCTGATGCAATTTTGGAGAAAATTGCCAAATCAAAATTGGAACATATGTTTGACGAGGTTTTGGTGCCGACCGAAAAAGTTGTTGAGGTAAGACGCGGTAAAAAAGTTGATGCTGAGCGTAAATTTTTTCCGGGCTATATTTTGGTAAAGATGGAAATGAATGATGAGACCTTTCATCTTGTTAAAAATATTCCAAAAGTAACCGGATTTTTAGGGTCGGATAATAAGCCTTCACCAATTTCTGAAGCGGAAGCGCAAAATATTTTACAGCAAGTGCAGGAGGGAGTTGATAGGCCAAAACCTTCTATTTCGTTTGAAGTTGGTGAGCAGGTAAGAGTTAGTGATGGTCCCTTTGCTTCATTTAATGGAGTTGTTGAGGATGTTGATGAGGAGCGTTCGCGCCTCAAGGTAGAAGTTTCTATATTTGGCCGGCCTACTCCGGTTGAATTAGAATATGGGCAGGTTGAGAAAATCTGATTTAGGGTTTATTTGATCTGTTCAATAATGTGGAAGAGGGCAATAGTGCCGTTAGAGGGAAATGCCAGCTATTGCAAACCTTGCACCACAAACGTCAATATAATTAAGCGCCCGTTTGGGTCAGAGTTGAAAGGACGATTATGGCGAAGAAAATTACCGGTTACCTGAAATTGCAGGTGCCAGCAGGAGCGGCCAATCCCGCGCCCCCGATAGGGCCGGCTTTAGGTCAGCGCGGTCTTAATATTATGGAATTTTGCAAGGCATTTAATGCCAAAACGCAAGAGCTTGATAAGGGCGCGCCAATTCCAACAATTATTACTATTTATGCGGATAAGAGTTTTTCTTTTGAACTCAAAATGCCGCCAGTTAGCTATTATATTAAGCAGGAGCTTAAAATTAAGTCAGGCTCAAATAAGCCTGGTCACGAAACAGCAGGGAAAATTTCTCAAGCGCAATTAAGAGCAATTGCCGAGAAAAAAATGCAAGATCTGAATGCAGATACTATTGAAGCTGCAATGGCGCAAATTGCTGGTTCTGCCCGTTCAATGGGCGTAGAGATAGAAGGGTAAAGAGGGGTAGATATGGCTAGCAGAAAAAGATATAAAGCCCTTCTTAAGGGAATTGATAAAAAGAAAAATTATGAATTAAAAGAGGCTATTAAAATGGTCAAAGAGCGTGCGAATGCTAAATTTGATGAGACTATTGATATAGCTATAAATCTGGGTGTGGATCCGCGTCATGCAGACCAGATGGTGCGCGGGGTTGTGAATTTGCCTAATGGTACTGGTAAATCGGTGCGTGTGGCGGTATTTGCAAAAGATGCAAAGGCCGAAGAAGCAAAGGCCGCTGGCGCTGATATTGTTGGCGATAAAGATTTAGCGGATGAAATTCTTGCAGGCAAAATTGAATTTGACCGTTGTATTGCAACGCCTGATATGATGCCGCTTGTTGGCCGTTTGGGTAAAATTTTAGGGCCGCGCAATTTAATGCCAAATCCAAAGGTTGGCACAGTTACTAATGATGTTGCAAAAGCGGTTAAGGACGCAAAAGCGGGTTCGGTTGAATTTCGGGTAGAAAAGGCTGGGATTGTGCACGCTGGAATTGGTAAAGCATCATTTAGTGATGAAGCGCTGGCTGAAAATTTACGCGCATTTACCGATGCGGTTAATAAAGCCAAACCTAGCGGTGCAAAAGGTCTTTATATTAAAAGAATTTCTATTTCATCAACTATGGGTCCGGGTGTCCATGTTGATACGGCAAGTGCCGTTAGCTAAATGATAAGAATTTTGGGTGTTTGCCCAAAATATTGTAATGAGCCAAAGGCTCCTCTTACAATAAAGTCCTGTTAGAGACTGCGGGTGGAATATTCCTTAAACCTTGAAGGGCCAGCATAGATGGGGTTAGAATTATAAGAATTTCGGGCTTTGCCCAAATTGTTTTAGTTCGAACCAGTTGGAATGCTAAATTAGGCGTTCCTTGCAGGCAATGAACCGTTGTTCTAAGATTTTACATAAAATCTTTAGAATAACTAATTGAAACGGCTTGATTTTGAGCCAAACTGTGGAGAGAAGCAGTGAATAGAGCGGAAAAAGCGGAGCTTGTCAAAGAGCTAACGGAGGATTTTAATTCTTCTGCGGCTATTGTCGTTGCTCATTATGCCGGTCTGAACGTGTCTGAAATGGAAAATCTGCGCGTGCAGATGAAGCAGGCCGGTGGACGGGTAAGGGTTGCAAAAAACCGCCTTGCAAAGCTTGCTCTTAAAGAAGCAAATAGTGCAGATATTTCGGATCTGTTTAATGGTCCTACACTTATTGCCTATTCTGATGATCCTGTTACCGCGCCAAAAATTGCGGTGAATTTTGCTAAAGAAAACGATAAATTCGTTATTTTAGGCGGAGCAATGGGAGAAACAAGCCTTGATGCCGATGGTGTTAAAGCGCTTGCCCAAATGCCTTCACTTGAGGAATTACGCGCCAAAATTGCTGGCTTGCTTACACAGCCAGCGGCCAAAATTGCTTCCGTTGTGGCAGCTCCGGGTTCTCAGATAGCAAGAGTTATATCTGCTTATTCTGATAAGGGCGCTGCGGCGTAATATGCAACCATTTCCACATTCGAACTGAAACTATAACTTAACATTTAGGAGCCGAAAAAATGGCAGATCTTGAAAAATTAGTGGAAGAACTTTCTACTTTAACTGTATTAGAAGCCTCTGAGCTTTCAAAATTACTTGAAGAAAAATGGGGCGTTTCTGCGGCTGCACCGGTTGCGGTTGCTGCTGTTGCCGGTGGTGGTGCTGCTGAAGCTGGTGGTGCTGCCGAAGAAAAAAGCGAATTTGACGTTATTTTGGCCGAAATGGGTGCTAAAAAACTCAATGTCATTAAAGAAGTTCGCGCAATTACCGGTTTGGGCCTTGCCGAATCAAAAGCTTTGGTTGAGAGTGCGCCAAAGCCCGTTAAGGAAGGCGTATCAAAAGAGGAAGCAGAGGAAATCAAGACAAAACTTGAAGCTGCCGGTGCTAAAGTTGAACTTAAATAATTGGTTGAACTTAAGTGATTTAGCGATTATTGGGGTGGCCCTTGTCGCCTCAATATCGCCATAAATGGCAATGAGTAAAATCTATAGTGTAAAATATAGAGTAAAGTTAACAATTTTTTAACATTAAAAGCTAAGCTGTGGCTTAGCGTGCGGCAAATGCCCAAAACCTCGACGGCTGATTGTCGGTGTTTTGGACAGTTGCCCCTCTCAACAACATAACAAATGGAGCTATTATGGCTACAACATTTAATGGTCGCCGTAAGGTGCGCAAATCGTTTGGAAAAATTAAAGAAGTTACAAAAATGCCAAATCTGATTGAGGTGCAAAAAGCATCTTACGATCAGTTTTTAATGGTTGAAGAGCCCGAAGGTGGGCGTAAAAATGAGGGTTTACAGGCAGTATTTAAGTCTGTTTTTCCTATTAAGGATTTTTCCGATAGCGCCGCGCTAGAATTTGTGCGCTATGAATTTGAACAACCAAAATATGACACTGAAGAATGTCGTCAGCGGGGTATGACTTATGCGGCGCCGCTAAAGGTTACATTGCGTCTAATCGTATTTGATGTTGATGAAGAAACCGGCGCTAAATCTGTAAAAGATATTAAAGAGCAAGAAGTCTATATGGGCGATATGCCTTTTATGACTGAGAATGGAACATTTATTATTAATGGCACAGAGCGCGTTGTCGTTTCGCAGATGCATAGATCGCCCGGCGTATTCTTTGATCATGATAAGGGTAAATCGCATTCATCAGGCAAATTGCTTTTTGCCGCCCGTATTATCCCCTATCGAGGCTCATGGCTTGATTTTGAGTTTGATGCAAAAGACATAGTTTATGCGCGCATAGATCGGCGTCGTAAAATTCCGGTAACTTCCTTCCTTAAGGCTTTGGGAATGGATGCGGAGGAAATTCTTGCCACTTATTATGATAGCTATATTTATGAAAAAACCAAAAAGGGTTGGAAGAAGCCCTTTATAGCTGAAAAATGGAAAGGTGTTAAACCGGGAGAGGATCTGATAGACGCTAAGAGCGGTAAGATTGTTTCGCCTGCTGGTAAGAAGATTTCTGTGCTTGGTGCCAAAAAACTCGCCGAAGCAGGCTTAACTCACCTTTTAGTCGAAGAAGAAGATATATATGGCCATTATATTTCCGAAGATATGGTCAATATGGAAACTGGAGAAATTTATGCTGAAGCGGGTGATGAAATTGACGCTTCTTTGCTTGCAAAGCTAGAGGAAGCCGGTTTTGAGGAAATTCCGGTTCTTGATATAGATCACAAAAATATAGGTGCCTATATTCGTAATTCCCTTGCTATTGATAAAAATGAAACTCGCGAAGATGCTTTATTTGATATTTATCGTGTAATGCGACCTGGTGAGCCGCCAACTATTGAAACTGCTGAAGCAATGTTTAATTCCCTATTTTTTGATAGTGAGCGCTATGACCTTTCAGCCGTTGGCCGTGTTAAATTAAATATGCGTTTAGACCTTGATGTGGATGATAGTGTTCGCATTTTAAGAAAAGAGGATATTGTTGAAGTTGTTAGAACTTTGGTGCGGTTACGTGATGGGCACGGACAAATTGACGATATAGACAATCTGGGCAATCGGCGTGTCCGTTCTGTCGGTGAATTGATGGAAAACCAATATCGCGTCGGTTTGTTGCGCATGGAGCGGGCAATTAAGGAGCGGATGAGTTCGGTTGAAATTGATACTGTTATGCCGCAAGATTTGATAAATGCCAAACCGGCTGCGGCGGCAGTGCGTGAGTTTTTTGGCTCAAGCCAGCTCTCCCAATTTATGGATCAGACCAACCCACTTTCTGAAATTACCCATAAGCGTCGTCTTTCTGCGCTTGGTCCTGGCGGGTTAACGCGGGAAAGAGCGGGCTTTGAGGTGCGTGACGTGCATGTGACGCACTATGGAAGAATTTGCCCGATTGAAACTCCTGAGGGGCCAAATATTGGACTTATCAATTCATTGGCTACTTTTGCTAGGGTAAATAAATATGGTTTTATTGAAACTCCCTATCGTAAAGTTGTTGATGGCAAAGTTACCGATGAAGTTGTCTATCTGTCAGCTATGGAAGAGGCAAAATATCATATTGCCCAAGCAAATGCACAAATAAATGAAAAGGGCGAGTTCATCAATGAGATGGTAACAGCGCGCACTGCCGGAGAGGTTTCTCTTACTCCGCGTGAGCAAATAGATTTGATGGACGTTTCGCCAAAACAAGTCATTTCCATTGCTTCTTCGCTAATTCCATTCCTTGAAAATGATGATGCTAATCGCGCTTTGATGGGCTCTAATATGATGCGTCAAGCGGTGCCGCTTTTGCGCGCGCAAGCGCCGCTTGTTGGCACTGGCATGGAATCTGTAGTGGCGCGCGATAGTGGTGCGGCAATTGTTGCTAAACGTTCGGGCATTGTGGATCAGGTTGATGCAACGCGTATTGTTATTCGCGCCATAGAGGAAACAGACGCTTCTAAATCAGGAGTTGATATTTATAATTTAATGAAATTTCAAAGATCTAACCAATCTACATGCATTAATCAGGTTCCTCTGGTTGTGGTAGGAGATCATGTTAATGAAGGTGATATTATTGCCGATGGTCCTTCTACTGAATTAGGTGATTTAGCGTTGGGGCGCAATGTGTTGGTGGCCTTTATGCCATGGAACGGTTATAATTTTGAGGATAGTATTTTATTAAGCGACAAGATTGTAAGGGAAGATGTTTTTACCTCAATTCATATTGATGAATATGATGTGATGGCGCGTGATACAAAATTGGGGCCTGAGGAAATTACCCGTGATATTCCCAATGTGTCAGAAGAGGCGCTTAGCAATCTTGATGAGGCCGGAATTGTGCATATTGGTGCGCAAGTAGGGCCGGGCGATATTCTGGTTGGCAAAATTACCCCAAAAGGTGAAAGCCCGATGACGCCTGAAGAAAAATTACTAAGGGCGATTTTTGGCGAAAAGGCTTCTGATGTGCGCGATACTTCATTGCGCGTTCCGCCTGGTGATGGCGGCACGGTTGTGGAAGTTCGGGTCTTTAACCGTCACGGCGTTGAAAAAGATGAACGGGCTATGGCGATTGAACGTGAAGAAATTGAACGCCTCGCCAAAGATAGAGATGATGAGATGGCTATTCTTAACCGCAATGTTTATGCACGGCTTAAGGAGATGTTGTTTGGTAAGGAAGCTATTGCCGGGCCGAAAGGCTATCAGCCTGGAACCAAGTTAAATGATGCTATTTTTGCCGTTCATCCACGTTCAAAATGGTGGCAATTTGTGGTTGATGATGACAAAATAATGTCCGAAATTGAAAGGCTACAGGAGCAATATGAGGAAAGCCGTAAATCATTAGAGCAAAGATTTATTAATAAGGTTGATAAATTGCAGCGCGGTGACGAATTGCTTCCGGGTGTTATGAAAATGGTTAAGGTTTTTGTGGCCACTAAGCGCAAATTACAATCAGGCGACAAAATGGCCGGCCGGCACGGTAATAAGGGCGTTGTTTCGCGTATTATGCAACAGGAAGATATGCCCTATCTGGAAGATGGAACGCCGGTTGATATTGTTCTTAATCCGCTTGGTGTGCCCTCGCGCATGAATGTGGGGCAAATTTTGGAAACCCATTTGGGCTGGGCATGTAAAGGGCTTGGCAAAAAGATTGATGAAATGTTGCGCATTTATCGCGAGAAAAATAATATTGAGCCACTTAGAGAGGAAGTTAAAACTCTGTTCAAGGGTGAAGATTCAGTTTCTGACCTTGATGATGATTCGCTTCTTTTGCTGGGGGAGCAACTTGCAGAAGGTGTTCCCGTTTCAACACCGGTTTTTGATGGTGCAAAAGAGGCGGATATTGTCGATATGTTAGAGCGGGCGGGCTTAGATAGTTCAGGCCAGTCAGTTCTTTATGATGGTCGCACTGGCGAGCCGTTTGAGCGTCCGGTAACTGTTGGCTATATTTATATGCTCAAACTTCATCACCTTGTTGACGATAAAATTCATGCTAGATCCATTGGTCCATATTCGCTTGTTACCCAGCAGCCACTTGGCGGTAAAGCGCAGTTTGGTGGGCAAAGATTTGGTGAGATGGAAGTTTGGGCGCTTGAGGCCTATGGTGCCGCCTATACTTTACAAGAGATGCTGACCATCAAATCAGATGATGTTGCCGGAAGAACGAAGGTTTATGAAGCTATTGTGCGCGGGGATAATAGTTTTGAAGCCGGAATACCTGAAAGTTTCAATGTTCTTGTTAAAGAAATCAGATCGCTGGGGCTAAATGTTGAACTTACTGAAAGCGAGCTGAGTGAGGATGATGATTCTGATAGTCCGGATGAAATAGAAGCACCATTAGATGCGGCGGAATAGTTCGGCGTAGAAAATAAACGAAAGAGGAATTAGCCAAATTCTTCATAGTCAAAATAAAATGGCTAGAAGAAATAGGAGATAAAAGAATGAACCACCATCACCATGTTACAGATCCGTTTGGTCCACAAAATCAAATGCAAATGTTTGACCAGATGCGTATTAATATTGCCAGTCCGGAAAAAATTCTCTCCTGGTCTTATGGCGAGATAAAAAAGCCTGAAACAATTAATTATCGCACGTTTAAGCCTGAGCGGGATGGTTTATTCTGTTCGCGTATTTTTGGTCCGATGAAGGATTATGAATGTTTGTGCGGTAAATATAAGCGGATGAAATTTAAGGGAGTAATTTGCGAAAAATGCGGTGTTGAGGTTACTCTTTCGCGTGTAAGGCGCGAACGTATGGGGCATATTGAACTTGCTGCTCCTGTTGCGCATATTTGGTTTTTGAAATCTTTACCATCGCGCATTGCCTTATTGCTCGATAAGACGCTTAAAGATATTGAGCGTATTTTATATTTTGAATATTATGTTGTTACCGAACCTGGCCTAACTCCCTTTAAGCTACATGATATGCTTACCGAAGAGCAATATTTGGATGCGCAGGATAAATTTGGCCCCGATTCTTTTACTGCCATGATAGGCGCTGAGGCAATTCGTGAAATGTTGATTTCACTGGATTTAGAAAAAGAAGCAGCGCAGCTAAGGACTGAAATAGAAGAAGCAACAACTGAGTTAAAGCCAAAAAAATTAGCCAAAAGGCTCAAAGTTGTAGAGCAATTTATTGTTTCAGGAAACAAGCCGGAATGGATGATAATGACCATTATACCGGTTATTCCTCCTGAATTGCGTCCGCTTGTTCCGCTTGATGGTGGGCGTTTTGCTACCTCTGATCTTAATGATCTTTATCGTCGGGTAATAAACCGGAATAATCGCTTAAAGAGATTGATGGAGCTACGCGCGCCAGATATTATTATTCGTAATGAAAAAAGGATGCTGCAAGAGGCTGTTGACGCATTATTTGATAATGGCAGACGCGGTCGCACAATAACGGGTGCTAATAAACGTCCATTAAAATCGCTCTCTGATATGCTAAAAGGTAAGCAGGGTCGCTTTAGGCAAAATCTGCTTGGTAAGAGGGTTGATTATTCTGGCCGTTCGGTAATTACGGTGGGGCCAGAGCTTAAGCTACACCAATGTGGTTTGCCGAAAAAAATGGCGCTTGAATTATTTAAGCCATTTATCTATTCGCGACTTGAGGCAAAGGGCTATTCTACCACCGTAAAACAGGCTAAGAAACTGGTAGAAAAAGAAAAACCGGAAGTTTGGGATATTCTTGATGAGGTAATTCGTGAACATCCGGTTTTGTTAAACCGCGCCCCAACCCTGCACCGCTTGGGAATACAGGCATTTGAGCCAGTATTAATTGAAGGTAAGGCAATTCATCTTCATCCGCTGGTTTGTGCTGCCTTTAATGCTGATTTTGACGGCGATCAAATGGCCGTGCATGTGCCTCTTTCTTTGGAAGCGCAATTGGAGGCTCGTGTTTTAATGATGTCTACCAATAATATATTACATCCGGCAAATGGTATGCCAATTATTGTTCCCTCTCAAGATATTGTGCTTGGTCTTTATCATCTCTCTTTGATGAATAAAAATGAGCCGGGAGAGGGAATGGCCTTTGCTTCAATTGGCGAAATTGAATATGCGTTGGATAATAATATTGTTACCCTACATAGCAAGATTAAGGCGCGGGTAAAGGCGCGCGATGCGGATGGTAATGAATATTATGAGGTTGTTGAAACCACTCCGGGCAGAATGTTGCTGGGGCAGCTTTTGCCGGGTGATGGTTCGGTGCCTTTTTCTGCCTGTAATCAAACAATGACCAAGAAAATGATATCAAATTTAATTGATATTGTTTATCGCGCCTGCGGGCAAAAGGAGACAGTAATATTTTCTGACAGATTAATGGATCTTGGTTTCAAACATGCCTGTAAGGCGGGGATTTCCTTTGGTAAAGATGATATGGTCATTCCTGAAACAAAGGCAAAAATTGTTGAAGAAACCCGCAAACAAGTGGCCGAGTTTGAAAACCAATATAATAACGGCCTTATCACTCAGGGTGAAAAATATAATAAGGCGGTTGATGCTTGGTCAAAATGTAGTGATATTGTTGCTGATGAGATGATGGCTAAAATTTCTTCCATTGAGTTTGACGAAGAAACGGGGCGACAAAAGCCAATTAATTCGGTCTATATGATGGCTCATTCCGGTGCGCGTGGTTCGCCTGCACAGATGAAGCAGCTAGCCGGAATGCGCGGACTTATGGCGCGTCCTGATGGCTCAATCATTGAAACCCCGATTACTTCCAATTTTAAGGAAGGCCTAACCGTGATGGAATATTTTAACTCCACACACGGGGCGAGAAAAGGGCTTGCCGATACTGCTCTTAAAACGGCTAATTCCGGATATTTGACAAGGCGTTTGGTTGATGTAGCGCAAGATGCGATTATTAACCAAAAAGATTGCGGAACTGATAAGGGACTTACGATTGAAGCTGTTATTGACGCTGGGCAAGTGATAGTTTCTCTAGGTCAACGGGCTTTGGGACGCACTTTGCTTGAAGATATTATTGATAGGGAAACGGGTAAAGTTCTTGTCAAAAAAGGTAAATTAATTGATGAAAAAGATGCGGAGTTGATTGAGCAGGCTAATATTCAATCGGTTCGCATTCGCTCTCCGCTTACTTGTGAGGTTCGATATGGTTGTTGCGCCGCCTGTTATGGTAGGGATTTAGCGCGCGGAACGCCGGTTAATATTGGTGAAGCGGTTGGCGTTATCGCCGCTCAATCTATTGGTGAGCCTGGCACACAATTGACAATGCGCACATTCCATATTGGTGGAACGGCGCAGGTTGTGGATAGTTCTTATCTTGAAGCCGGGGCTGAAGGTAAAGTGGAAATACGTAACCGTAAGGTTGTTGAAGGCTCTGATAAATCTCTAATTGCTATTGGGCGTAATGTTACTATTGCAATTCTTGATGAAAGCGGTAATGAGCGAGCAACCCATCGCGTTAATTATGGTGCTAAAATTCATGTTAATGACGGTGATGTGGTAAAACGTGGGCAAAGAATTGCCGAATGGGATCCATATACGCATCCAATTTTGGCTGAAGCTAATGGCGAGGTCGTGTTTGAAGATCTTGTTGATGGTGTTTCAATGACCGAGACTACCGACGAAGCCACCGGATTTACCAAGCGTGTTGTTATTGATTGGCGCTCAAATCAGCGCGGAGCAGACCTAAAACCAGCTTTAGCAATTGCCCGTAAAGGTAAAGTGGTGGAACTTGAGAATGGTAAGGAAGCTCGTTCTTATCTTTCGGTTGAGGCCGTTATTTCGGTTGAACCGGGTGAAAAAGTAGCCCCAGGTGATGTATTGGCACGTATTCCGCTTGAAAGCGCAAAAACAACCGATATTACCGGCGGTTTACCTCGCGTTGCTGAATTATTTGAAGCACGTCGGCCAAAAGATCACGCAATTATTGCTGAAATTAGCGGCACAATTCGCTTTGGCCGCGATTATAAAAATAAACGCCGTATTATTATTGATCCAAAAGATGAGAGTTTGGAGCCAGTTGAATATTTAATTCCAAAAAGCAAGCCATTCCACTTACAGGAAGGCGATATTATTGAAAAGGGTGATTATATTCTTGATGGCAATCCTGCTCCGCATGATATTTTGGCGATTAAGGGCGTTGAGGAATTGGCAAACTACCTTATAAATGAAATTCAGGATGTTTACCGCCTTCAGGGTGTGACAATTAATGACAAACATATTGAAGTTATTGTTCGCCAAATGTTGCAAAAAGTTGAAATAACAGATCCGGGTGAAAGCGGTTTGCTTAAAGATGAGCAAATTGACAAACTGGATTTTGAAGAACTTAATGAGCAACTTATAGCCGATGGTAAAAAGCCGGCCAAAGGTGTTCCTGTTTTGCTTGGTATTACTAAGGCTTCATTACAGACCCGTTCATTTATTTCTGCGGCCTCTTTCCAGGAGACTACAAGAGTTCTTACCGAAGCTGCGGTTAGCGGTAAGGCCGATTTGCTTGAAGGCTTAAAGGAGAATGTTATTGTTGGTCGCTTAATTCCAGCTGGCACCGGCGCAAGCATTACAAAAATGCGCCATATTGCCAATAAGCGTGATGACTTAATTATTGAGGAGCGCCGTCGTCAGGCAGAGGCCGCTCGTCTTGAAGCGCCAAAATCAGAGGCTAATCAGGAAGAGAGCAGCGTTAGCGAGGCTGGCAGTGAGACTGAAACTGGCACCGCAACAGAAGCTAATACAGAAAATAATGCCAAAGAATAGGGATAGAAAATTATTTCTATAATCCAAATTAAAGGGGGCTTTAAGCCCCCTTATGTTTTATCAGGAAGGCTGATAAATAGTTAGATTAGTCGGCCATGAAGATTTATCGCTCAGAAGTCAGAAGTCAGAAGTCGGAAATTGCAAAAATATCTATCAAAATTGCAAGAAAACTACACATTAGATATAAAATCTGGCAATATTAAATGCCCAAAAGGAGCAAAATATCAAGAAATATCAATATGTTAAAAATTCTTCACGTAGGACTAATCAGACTATAATGGCAGCTATATTAAAATAATTTAGAGCTAGGGTGCTCAATATAATATTTCGCTCTTTTCTTTTGCCAAATATTCGCTTAATCATTAGGTAAATTTGATCAATAATTTTACGAGGTTAGCGCTTTATGGCACGTCAATTTATTTATCATATGCAAAATCTTACAAAATCTTATGCTGGTGGCAAAAAGGTTTTAGATGGAATAAATTTAAGTTTTTATCCCGATGCAAAAATTGGTGTTTTGGGGCCAAATGGTGCTGGTAAATCCACCTTGTTAAAAATCATGGCAGGGCTGGATAATGAATTTAGCGGCGAGGCGTGGTTGGCGGAAGGGGCTAGTGTTGGTTATTTGCCGCAAGAGCCAATTTTAGATGAAAATCTAGATGCTTTGGGCAATGTTATGCTTGGAGTTAAAGATAAACAGGCAATTCTTGATAAATATAATGAATTAATGATGAATTATTCAGATGAAACGGCAGATGAAGCGGCAAAATTACAAGATGAAATTGACGCGCAAAACTTATGGGATCTTGATAGTCAAGTGGAAATGGCAATGGAGGCGCTTGGTTGCCCTGCGCCTGAAGCTTCAGTAAAAAACCTTTCAGGTGGTGAAAAGCGCCGTATAGCGCTTTGTCAATTATTATTATCAAAACCTGATTTATTATTACTTGATGAGCCAACTAACCATCTTGATGCTGAAACTACCGCTTGGCTTGAGCGACATTTGCGAGAATATAAAGGAGCGGTGTTATTAATAACGCACGATAGATATTTTCTTGATAATGTTACCGGCTGGATTTTGGAACTTGATAGGGGTAGGGGCATTCCTTATGAGGGTAATTATTCGGCCTATTTGGAAAAAAAGGCCAAACGTTATGAGCAAGAGGGTAGGGAAAATGAGGCAAGATTAAAGGTTCTTAAAAGAGAAAAAGAGTGGATGGGACAAAGCCCGCAAGCGCGCCAGGCTAAATCTAAAGCTCGTATTAAAGCCTATGATGAATTGGTCAAAATTAATGAAGCGCGCGTGCAAAGCAGTTCGGCGCAAATTATTATCCCTCCTGGCGAACGTTTGGGCAATAAAGTTATAAATGTTGAAAATATTTCCAAAGGTTTTAGCGATAAATTATTAATTGAAAATCTTAGTTTTAATCTTCCCGCTGGCGGAATTGTTGGCATTATTGGTGCAAATGGCGCCGGTAAAACTACTTTGTTTAGAATGTTAACGGGGCAGGAAAAACCCGATAGCGGCACAATTGAATTTGGTGAAAATGTGCATCTTGGTTATGTTGATCAAAGTAGGGATAGTTTAGACGCTAATAAAACTGTTTGGGAAGAAATTTCAGGTGGGGACGAAATTTTAACCTTAGGCAAACGTGAGATGAATTCTCGTGCCTATTGCTCTGCTTTTAATTTTAAGGGTAGTGATCAACAACAAAAGGTTGGTAATCTTTCAGGCGGGCAGCGTAATCGCGTGCATTTAGCCAAAATGCTAAAATCTGGCGCAAATGTTTTACTGCTTGATGAACCAACTAATGATTTAGATACTGAAACTTTGGCGGCACTGGAAGAAGCGTTAGAAGAATTTGCCGGTTGCGCGGTTATTATTTCGCACGATAGAATGTTTTTGGATCGCTTAGCAACCCACATGCTAGCATTTGAGGGCAATAGCCATGTTGAATGGTTTGAAGGCAATTTTGAAGATTATGAAAAAGATAAAATTCGCCGTCTTGGCGCAAATGCGGTTAACCCGAAAAGAATGACCTATAAACCACTGACCAGGTAAAATAGGCGGGCTGATTTCAGAATCCGATTATATCATAGCCCCAGCTACTCCAGCTCCTTTTTATTGGGGGAATTATGCTGGGGTGATATTTGCTAATAGATTTATTAGCCAGGTGAAAATTAAGACCTAGTTGGGTGGAAGTTTTCCCTTTATAATATAGGCTAAAATATCAACCACTTGTTTTGGAGTTTTAGTAACCGCTAATGCCGCTGCGTCTATTTCCTTTAATGGGTGTTGATGTTCATCTTGATGCATAATGATAAGCGGAATATCTAACGCACTAGCAAAGCCCGCATCAAAGGCAGCGTTCCATTGCTTATATTTTTCACCAAAACGCACCACAACAATATCGGCTTCGCTTATGAGAGTGCGGGTGCGAATGGCATTAATTTTAGCGCTTTTATTATCGTGCCAAAATTTACTTTCCTCTTTTCCTAAAATTATTGCGCCACAATCATCACTATCTTCATGATTAGTGTTGGGTGAATTAAATTCAACCGGTAAATTGAACTCCTTTGCGCCTTTAATTATTTGCTCGCGCCAATCAGTATGAATTTCACCTGAAAGATATATTGACCAGATCTTGCTCATTTAATTAGCCTCATCATTAAAGGGAATATTTTTTTCTCTTAATAAATCCTGCAATTCACCAGACTGAAACATTTCGCGCACAATGTCCGCTCCACCAATAAATTCGCCCTTAATATAAAGTTGTGGCAAGGTTGGCCAATTTGAAAAATCCTTAATAGCTTGGCGCATTTCTTCATCTTCTAAAATATTAAAATGGCCAATATCCAAACCTAAATAGGCAAGAATTTGCGCCACTTGCCCTGAAAATCCGCATTGTGGAAAATCTGGCGTGCCTTTCATGAATAAAAATACATCATTTGAATTGATAAGCTCTTTAATTGTTTCTTCTATATTGCTCATTTTATTTCCAATCATTCTGGTGTCTTTGTTGTTAAGGCAAATGCATGTAACTCATCTGAGCCTAATTTTTCGCCCAATGCTGCGTAGACCATCTGGTGCTGGCGCACGCGCGGCATACCTCTAAATGTTTCAGAAATAACCACAGCTTGATAGTGCCGCCCATCTTCTGTTTGTGCTTTCACTTTTGCATCGGGAATTGCCTCAATAATTAGGCGTTCAATTTCTTCTACTTCCAT
This sequence comes from Hyphomicrobiales bacterium, assembly GCA_015490455.1. GTDB lineage: Bacteria > Pseudomonadota > Alphaproteobacteria > Rhizobiales > Devosiaceae > S141-66. The sequence continues at coordinate 27,634 of WFXU01000028.1, read as the reverse complement.
TATATTTTATCTTTCATATATTGTGGCAACCAAGCCTCATGCGCTGTTTTTAATTCAGAAACAGATATAGAGCTAGCATTGCCAAGTTTCAAGCTATTCTCTTTTGTTGTGCCAATTCTTTTTATGTCAATATTTTCCGCTTTGGCTTTTTCTATAACTTTTCCATAATCGCTTTGCTTGATAGTGATAATATAGCGCCCCTGATCTTCGCCAAAAAATGCCTCTATCGCATTATTTTTAGGTTCATCAATAGTTGCGCCAATATTTCCCGCTATTGCCATTTCCGCTAAAGCAACAGCTAAACCACCATCAGAACAATCATGCACGGCACTAGTTAATTGCTCATTGATTAACATTCGCACAAAATCGCCTATCTTTTTCTCGTGGCTTAAATCAACTGGGGGCGGTGCGCCCTCAATGCGATTTTCAATTTGGCGTAAATATTGCGATTGCCCAAGATGACTACCCCAATTATTGGGGGCGCCAATCAGTAAAATAACCTCGCCCTCATTCTTAAAGGCAATATTGCTTGCCTTTTGCCAATCAGCCAAAAGACCAACGCCAGCAATGGTTGGGGTGGGTAAAATGCCAACACCATTTGTTTCATTATAAAGCGAGACATTGCCCGAAACAATCGGGAAATTTAGCGCTCGGCACGCCTCGCCAATACCTTTAATTGCCCCGACTAATTGCCCCATAATCTCGGGCTTTTCAGGGTTGCCAAAATTTAGATTGTCGGTTGCCGCAAGCGGCAAAGCGCCAGAACAAGTAATATTACGCCAACATTCAGCAACCGCCTGCTTGCCGCCCTCAAACGGATCTGCCTCAACATAGCGTGGGGTAACGTCAGAACTAAAGGCGAGCGCCTTTGTTTCATGCCCATCAACCCGCACCAGCCCAGCGTCACTTCCCGGAATTTGAATTGTGTTTGAACCAATTAGCGTATCATATTGCTCCCACACCCATTTTTTAGAGCAAAGATTAGGTGAAGCGATTAGTTTAAGTAAAATTTTTGCAACATCACCAGTAAAATTTTGTTGCGCCAAAGGAGCAGGTGAGGGGGTTTCAACATAAGGTCTATCATATTCTGGCGCTTCATCGCCCAACTCTTTTATTGGCATATTGCCAACTTCGGTGCCTTGCCAAATTAGCCTAAAGCGTAAATCATTTGTGGTTTTACCAACTGTTGCAAAGTCCAACTCCCATTTTTCAAAAATGGCGCGTGCCTCTTTCTCTTTTTTGGGGTGCAACACCATAAGCATTCGCTCTTGGCTTTCAGAAAGCATCATTTCGTAAGGAGTCATATTTTCTTCGCGGGTTGGCACATTATCAAGATTTAATTCAATGCCAAGATTGCCCTTTGCCCCCATTTCAACTGCCGAGCAAGTTAAGCCAGCCGCCCCCATATCTTGAATAGCAATCACTGCACCAGTTTGCATAAGTTCTAATGTCGCTTCCATTAGGCGCTTTTCGGTAAATGGATCACCGACCTGAACGGTAGGGCGTTTTTCCTCAATATCATCGCCAAATTCGGCGCTTGCCATTGTTGCACCACCTACCCCATCGCGCCCGGTTTTTGCTCCCAAATAAACCACAGGCAAGCCAACGCCTTTAGCTTTAGAATAAAAAATCTTATCTGTGTCAGCCAAACCAGCGGCAAAAGCATTGACTAAAATATTACCATTATAACGTTCATCAAACTCAACTTCGCCGCCAACGGTCGGCACGCCAAAACAATTGCCATAGCCACCAATCCCTGCAACAACGCCAGAAACTAAATGACGAGTTTTTTTATGAGATGGTGCGCCAAATCTAAGCGCATTCATTGCGGCGATTGGGCGCGCGCCCATAGTAAAAACATCACGCAATATGCCGCCAACGCCAGTTGCTGCACCCTGATAAGGCTCAATATAGGAGGGGTGATTATGGCTTTCCATCTTAAAAATAATCGCCTGCCCATCGCCAATATCAACCACGCCGGCATTTTCACCCGGTCCCATAATCACACATTCACCAGTGGTGGGAAGAGTCCTTAGCCATTTTTTAGAGCTTTTATAAGAGCAATGTTCGTTCCACATAGCGCTAAAAACCCCAAGCTCAGTAAATGAAGGCTCACGCCCCAAAATTTCAATTATTTTTTGATATTCACTTTCATTAAGTCCGTGATTTTCTATTATATCTTTATCTATTTTTGGCTCATTAGGAATTTTCATCATTTTACTCCTAATAGGCTTTCAAATAAGGTGCGTCCATCTGTGCCGCCATGCGCTTTTTCAATCAAGTTCTCTGGGTGTGGCATCATGCCAAGCACGTTTTTTTCTTTATTAAATATGCCGGCGATATTATTTAGCGAGCCATTGGGGTTCGTCCCATTTGCATAACGAAAGGCGACTTGCTCATTAGCTTCTATTTCGCTTAGTGTTTTTTCATCAGCAAAAAAATTACCATCATGATGGGCTACAGGGCAATTTATAATCTGTTTCTTTTTATAACCAGCGGTAAAATCGCTTTTATTATTAATTACTTCTAGCTTTACGGTTTTACAGACAAAATGTAGCGATTTATTACGCATTAAAGCACCGGGCAAAAGCCCGGCTTCGGTTAATATTTGAAAGCCATTACAAACCCCCAAAATCCTAACGCCCTTAATTGCGGCTTGTTTAATTTGCTTCATAATGGGGGAGCGGGCAGCAATAGCACCGGAGCGTAAATAATCACCATAAGAAAAACCGCCCGGAATGATTATTACATCAACATCTGGCAAATTAGTTTCTTTATGCCAAACTAAAATTGGCTCTTTTTTAGAAATTTTCTTAACAGCCTTAATCATGTCACGATCACGATTTGAGCCGGGAAATATGATAAGGGCCGATTTCATTTACAATTTGACAAACCCAAAGGGCGCCTCCTGTTTGAGATAGTTTCTTGTTAGGAAAACTTACAAAAAAGGCAAGTAAAAAGGTTAAATGCTAACATTTATTGTCTGAATTTTAGCCTTGTTTGTGTTCATGCTCGTGGTTTGCAATAAAATTCACATCAATTTCATCAGCATTATTTTTTGCAGAGCATGATTTTTCAATTTGCACAGTAGCAAAATAAAAGCCAAATTCGTTCTTTAGAATTTTATGCGCCTGTTTTAATATGGTTTCATTCTTTTCTCTTATTTGCTCATCTAACAATAAATGCGCCGAAAAAACATATCTATTAGAGGTTAAAGCCCAAGCATGAACATGATGCACATCTGCGACCCCTTTAATATTATTAAGCGCCTTTATTACATTGTCTAACCTAATTTCATTGGGCGTCCCTTCCATTAACAAATGGGTTGCATCACGCATTATCCCCCAAGATGCCCACAACAGAACAAACCCAAACCCGGCGCCCAAAATTGGATCTATCGCCATAAAACCAGTAAATTTAATTACTAAGGCGGCAATTATTATAATGATTGAGCCAACAAATGTTTGCATTACGTGCCAAAAAGCGCCACGCAAATTCAAATTATTTGTTTTTTCTCTGGTTAGTAAATAAAGCGAAATAATTTCGGTAATAATTCCCCCCGCTGCCGCCCATAACATTGGAGTGGTTGGTAATTCAATCGGCTTATTAAGCCGAATAATTCCCATATAAATAATAAAAAGCGCCATCACTAAGAGAAAAACTCCATTTACCAATGCGCCAATAATTTCTGCCCTATAAAATCCGAATGTTTTACTTTGATTAGCTTTTTTTGTAGCTATTTTGGTGGCAATAATAGCTACTAACACCCCGCCAACCGCAGAAAATGTGTGAAAAGCATCAGAAAGAACCGCAATTGAACCTGTATAAATACCAATTGCTAATTCAATAAGAAAATATATTCCCGTGAGCCAAGCAGATATTTTTAGCGCTCGCGCCTGCTCTGGGCTTGCGCTGGCGAGCGAGGGCATTTTATGCCCACTATGTGCTTTTGAAACCATAATTTGAAACTAAGCCTTGAAATATCTAATGGTCAAGAACTATTCCCATATATAACTAAGCTGTGAATAGCTGTTAATCCTATTCAGCAGGCTTGGTGTTTAGTTTTACCTTTGGTTGCAAACTTCCCTTTGTGCCCGAAATATGCGCCCAATTGGGTCTTTCAAATAAAAATTTGCCATAGCCGGTTTTTTGCACCAGCCAATATAATATTAACGGGGAAATAATAGCTATAATTAAAACGATTAATGATATTAGGCCTGTATCGCTAATTAGTCCTAATTTTAATATAATTTCTCGGCTTGCTGCCATTGGAATTGAAAAAGCAAGGAAAATAACAATTGAATGATTACCCATCCAGCTTAACCAATTCATTGACTTAAAGCGCACCAAAAATGCCGCCAACATGCAAACAGCCAATGCACCAAGTAAGGCTAGAAGAAGATGAAGACCGGGAATTGCAGCAAAGCCCATTATAAAACGTTCTGGTAAAGCGCTAAATTCTGGTAAAAATACTAATGCGCCATTTACGACCGCCCAAACTAATAGGGTTATAATTAGCAAAATGGGGCGAATTGAAAAATAAGCAATAATTTTGAAAATATAAGGCGCAAACACATAGCCTACATAAAAATAAATTAAATATTCAGAAAATTGATTAAGGGCGTAAATGGGGGTATTAATAGGTAGCATTTGCAAAATTGCCGCTATCGTTAACATAGCCCAATGTGGAATTTTCAATGAGTAAGCGATTTTTGCCGCTAAAGAAAAGAATGCCAAAATATATATAAACCAGAAAAGCGAATAAGGTTCAAAAATTGACCAGAAAATTAACGAGAGGGCATGAACAGGATGAAGAGAAAAAATTGCATATTTAACAGTAATAGTTATCACTGCCCAAAGCGCATAAAAATATAAATAATGCACAAAGCGCCTATCTAAATATTTTTTCCAATCTCTAGCTATAACATTAGCAAGAAAAAGCCCCGAAATCAGGAAAAATTCAGGCATTCTAAAGGGTGTGGCAAAGCCGATCACATAATGTAAAAAGCCAACCTCCCCCGTTGCTTTGCCAACAGAATTGGCCGCATAAAGCATTACAACTAGGATAATGGAAATAGCTTTAGCACTATCAACCCACTCTATTCTTGTTTTTTCAGCAAAAGAATGCGCTAAATTAGCCTGATTACTCATATTATTCCCGCCTTATTCCCGCCTAATTTTCTAAATTCTGCGAAATAATAGCATATTTTGTTGATTAATTTTGGTAACTAAGGTGTGATAGCAGAAAAAATAGATTTTAACGTTAAAATCTATGCTTAATAAATTATGATATAATCAGAAAAATTCTAAACCAGCTTTAAGAGAGCATGGCGCTTTTTGCCTAAGCTAAGTTTTATTACGCCCTCTGGCAATAGGTCTTTTTCGCTTAAAATTGCGCGTTCATCAGTTATCTGTTTATTATTTACTTTTAGCGCGCCGGATTTTATATGCCGGCGAGCTTCGCTATTTGATGAGGCAAGCCCTGCTTTAACAAATGCCGTTAATAGCCCAACTCCCTCATTTAGTTCAGCCTTTGAAATTTTAGCGCTTGGCAATGATAAATCAATTGCCCCTTCTTCAAATGTGGCTTTAGCGGTTTTTGCTGCTTGCTGTGCTTTTTCAGGTCCATGCACAATTTCAGTTACCTTAGTTGCTAATAATTTTTTGGCTTCATTTATATCTTCTTTAACCGCATAGGATATTTCACTTAGTGGCAATCTGGTAAAAATTTTCAAAAATCTTTCAACATCTGCATCTTCACTATTACGAAAATATTGCCAAAAATCATAAGGAGAGAATAAATCCTCATTCAGCCAAACAGCTCCACTTGCCGTTTTGCCCATTTTTGCCCCTGATGCAGTAGTCAGAAGCGGGGTAGTTAAGGCAAAAAGTTGCTCTATTCTTAAACGATGACCCAAATCAACGCCATTTATTATATTTCCCCATTGATCTGAGCCGCCCATTTGCAAAATACAGCCATAGCGCTTATTGAGTTCAACAAAATCATAACCCTGCATAATCATATAGTTAAATTCCAAAAAGGAGAGCGACTGCTCGCGCTCTAACCTTAGGCGCACACTGTCAAAAGAAAGCATACGATTGACCGAAAAATGTTTGCCAATCTCGCGTAAAAAATCAACATAATTCAGCTCCAAAAGCCATTCAGCATTATCAACCATTATAGCGTCGGTTTTACTATCACCAAATTTAAGGATTTTACTGAAAATTTTCTTTATTCCGGCAATATTTTCGGCAATTTTTTCTTTGCTCAAAATCGTCCGCTGTTCATCCTTAAAGGAAGGATCGCCAACCATTGAAGTGCCTCCCCCCATAAGCACAATTGGCTTATGTCCCGTTTGCTGCAACCAATAAAGCATAGAGGCAGAAATAAGATTGCCAATATGTAGGCTCGTTGCGGTTGCATCATAGCCAACATATGCAACTATTGAATTTTTGACGCATTTTTCATCCAAGCCACTAGCGTCCGAAATTTGATGAATAAAGCCCCTCTCATCCAAAACTTGTAAAAATTCAGATTTATATTTACTCATTTTTCTTCCTAACGACTACCACCAGCAGCAATTTCGGCGCGACGGCGATCTAAATAATCACCACATCTTTCAATTAATTCTTCAATTTTACCTTCAAAAAAGTGATTTGCGCCCTCAACAATTTGCTGTTCAATCGTAATTCCCTTTTGTTCATGCAATTTATCAACTAATTTTTGCACTTCTTCAGGCGGTGAAACCCTATCTTCTGAGCCATGAATAATTAAGCCCGAAGCAGGGCAGGGGGCAAGAAAAGAAAAATCATAAAGATTTTCTTGTGGCGCAACCGAAATAAAGCCCTCAACTTCAGGGCGGCGCATTAATAATTGCATGCCAATCCAGGCGCCGAAGGAAAATCCGGCAATCCAGCAGGCCTTGCTTTCTTTATTAAGGGCTTGTAACCAGTCAAGAGCCGCTGCAGCGTCTGAAAGTTCGCCCGGTCCATGATCAAATATGCCTTGAGAGCGACCAACCCCGCGCGAATTAAAACGCAAAACCGCAAATCCACGCTCCGCAAACATATAATATAAATGATAAACAATCTGATTATTCATAGTTCCGCCAAATTCAGGATGCGGATGTAAAACAATAGCAATAGGCGCGTTTGGCTCCTTTCCGGGATGATAGCGCCCCTCAATTCGTCCACTAGGTCCGTTAAAAATTACTTCTGGCATTTTAATCCCTATTTTTTTGTTTTGCTTGGAATATAAGATATTTCATTTTTTTACAATTAAAATTTAACAGCAAATCATACTTGACGAATTCGCTTTGGCTCTGTAGATAAGCTCATATAAAATATTTACTTTAGAATTATTCTAAACTATCACATCTGATTATTGATAGTCAAAAATAACCGAATAGTGAATATTTAGGCATAAATTACCAACTTATAAAGAAGCGCTCAATTAAATGGCAAAAAAAATTACTTATTTAGATCATAATGCTTCGGCGCCATTATTGCCTGATGCCAAAAGGGCAATAATTGATGCTCTTGAGCTTGTTGGTAATCCTTCTTCTATACATTATTGCGGGCGTAAATTATCTAAAATTATAGCGCTGGCGCAGGATAAAATTGCTAAAATTAGCGGCGCGAAAAGAGATGAGGTGGTTTTTACTTCATCGGCAACCGAAAGCATAAATCAGGCGATTAAGGGAGCTGTTAAGGCGCTTAATATTGATAAAATTATTATTTGTGCAGGCGAACATAAGGCGGCTCTTAAGGCTGCTGAGAATAGTGGAGTTGGGTTAGAAAAATTTTCTTTACTCAATAATGGGCAGATAGATTTGTTACAATTTAAGCAGATTTTAGGCAAAATTGATGAAAGCGAAGAAACAGCGCTTATTTGTGTGCACGAGGTAAATAATGAAACGGGAACTATTCAGCCAATTAGGGAAATAGAAAAAATTATTGCTCCCACTAGGCATTATCTATTTGTTGATGCAGTGCAGGCTTTTGCCAAAATGGAACTGAATTTTTCTTCTCGTTTTGTTGATATGATGGCCATTTCCGCACATAAAATTGGCGGTCCGGTGGGGGTTGGCGCCTTATTGATGAAATCTCATTGCGATGAGGTTCGTTTAATTGAAGGGGGAGGGCAGCAAAAAAATCGGCGCGGCGGAACTCTTCCTGCTGCTCTCATTGCCGGCTTTGGTGAGGCGGCAATTGAATTTCCTAAAAAATATAATGAGCAGTTATTAAAAGAGCTGATTGAAAAAATTGAAACTGGATTAAGGAAGTTAAGCGACAATTTGGTTGTTTTTGCCAAAAATAGCGAGCGTATGGGCAATATTATAAATTTTGCTATTCCCGGACTAAAAGCAGAAATTGCCATGATGGGGTTGGATCTTGAAGGGGTTCAGCTCTCTTCAGGTTCGGCCTGCTCTTCAGGAAAAGTTGCTCATAGTCATGTTCTTCGCGCAATGGGAGTTTCGCTCCAATTAGCGAGCGAAAGTTTAAGGGTTAGTCTTGGTTGGAATTCAACCATTGAAGATGTGGAAAAATTTTTATCGGCTTTTGCAAAAGTTCTAAAAACCAGAAAATTTGCAAAAATGGTCAAAAATTAGGGTAAAATATGGCTTCAGTAAAAGAAAATATTGATAAGGAAACCATTGAGCAGGTCAAAAAAATTGATGTGCAGGAATATAAATATGGTTTTGAAACTAAGATTGAAAGCGATAAGGCGCCTAGAGGGCTTAGTGAAGATATTGTGCGCTTTATTTCGGCTAAAAAAAATGAGCCAGAATGGATGTTAAATTGGCGTCTTGAGGCCTATAGGCGCTGGCTTACAATGGACGAGCCTAAATGGGCAAAATTAAGATATCCAAAAATAGATTTTAATGAAATTTATTTCTATGCGGCGCCAAAATCCGCATCAGCTCCAAAAAGCCTTGATGAGGTTGATCCGGAATTGCTTAGAACTTACGAAAAACTGGGCATTCCCTTAAGCGAACAGGCTGTTTTAGCCGGAGTTGAGGGGGCAAAGGTTGCGGTTGATGCTGTATTTGATTCTGTTTCTGTGGTGACAACTTTCAGAGAAGAATTAGCCAAAAGCGGGATAATTTTTTGTTCCATTTCTGAAGCAATTAAAGAACACCCAGAATTGATAAAAAAATATCTCGCCTCAGTTGTTCCCATTACTGATAATTATTATTCAACCCTAAATTGTGCGGTTTTTACCGATGGTTCCTTTGTTTATATTCCAAAAGGCGTGCGTTGCCCTATGGAATTATCAACCTATTTTCGTATAAATGAGAAAAATACTGGCCAATTTGAAAGAACTTTAATAATTGCTGAAGAGGGTAGCTATGTCAGCTATTTAGAGGGGTGCACTGCGCCAATGCGGGACGAAAATCAGCTCCATGCCGCCGTTGTTGAATTAATAGCGCTTGATGATGCTGAAATAAAATATTCTACTGTGCAAAATTGGTATCCCGGTAATAAAGAAGGTAAGGGCGGCATATATAATTTTGTGACCAAACGCGGTGATTGTCGCGGTAAAAATTCTAAAATATCTTGGACGCAGGTTGAAACAGGCTCAGCCATAACTTGGAAATATCCTTCCTGTATTTTGCGCGGTGATAATTCACGCGGTGAATTTTATTCTATTGCTATTTCTAATGGCTATCAGCAAATTGACAGTGGCACAAAAATGATTCATTTGGGCAAAAACAGCTCAAGTAGAATTATTTCAAAAGGCATTGCTGCCGGTTTCTCTGATAATACTTATCGCGGGCTTGTTTCTGCGCATAATAGGGCAAAAGGAGCGCGTAATTTTACCCAATGTGATAGTCTTTTAATTGGCGATAAATGTGGCGCGCATACTGTGCCCTATATTGAGGCAAAAAATGCTTCTATTGTGTTTGAACATGAGGCGACAACATCAAAAATTTCTGATGAGCAATTATTTTATTGTCAGCAAAGGGGCTTAGATGAAGAAGAGGCGGTGGCGCTGATTGTAAATGGATTTGTGCGCGATGTTATTCAGCATTTGCCGATGGAATTTATGGTTGAAACACAAAAGCTTATTAATATTTCGCTTGAGGGAAGTGTTGGCTAGATGGCGCATGAAGAGTTTAGGGTAAGGTTTAATAATTCTCATGGTGAGCCTGTCGAACCAGAGGATTATAGTGTTTCATTCTTCGATAAGTTTAGGGTAGGGCTTGGAGAGTTTGGAATGGGACTGGTAGCAAAATTATAACAATATTAAAGGCAAAATAATATGAGCGATATAATGCTTGAAATAAAGAATTTGCATGTAAATGTTGCAGATAAGGAAATATTAAAAGGAGTTAATCTCACTATAAAAAAGGGTGAGGTGCACGCCATTATGGGGCGCAACGGATCGGGTAAATCTACCCTTTCTTACGCTTTAACGGGAAAAGAGGGATATGAAATTACAAAGGGTGAAATATTACTTGATGGAGAGAATATTTTAGAAATGGAGCCCAATGAAAGAGCCGTTGCAGGACTATTCTTGGCTTTTCAATATCCAATTGAAATTCCCGGTGTTACCACAATGACTTTTCTTAAAGCGGCAATGAACGCGCAAAGAAAAGCCAAAGGGCAAGAAGAACTTTCAACCCCTGATTTTATGCGCGCAGTTAAAAAGACAGCACAAGAGCTGGATATTGATAGTTCCATGTTAAAACGCCCGCTTAATGTTGGTTTTTCTGGTGGCGAGAAAAAACGCGCTGAAATCTTACAAATGGCTTTGCTAAAACCTAAAATGTGTATTTTTGATGAAACCGATAGCGGCTTGGATATTGACGCACTAAAAATTGTCGCAAAAGGCGTAAATGCACTCAGAAATGAAAACCGCTCAATGCTTATTATCACCCATTATCAGCGCTTATTAAACTATATTGTGCCTGATATTGTGCATGTTTTCTCGGACGGCAAAATTGTTAAAACCGGCGATAAAGAGCTTGCCTTAGAACTAGAAAAACAAGGCTATTCTAAATTTGACGAAGTGAGTTAATTATTATGGCTGTTAGATTAAAAGCAAGCGAAAAAATCTTATATAATGCGCTGATTAAGGCTGAGGCGCAAAATATTGCTGATGAATTTTTGCAATCCGGTTTGCCAAACAGAAAAAATGAATCCTATCATTATAGTGATCTAAAATTATTATTAGATAATATTCCGGATATTTTAGAGAATGGTGAATTTAGTAGTGAACCGGAATTTAATATTGCTGGGGCTTATAATATTTTTATCAATAATGGTAGGGTGGAAATAGCAAAAAAATTACCAAAAGATGTAGAAATTGGAACTATAAGCGGCACGGTTTTTACACCGGAAAATGACATAGTTGCAAAATTAAACAGCGCCCTAAGCAAGGAAAGTTTGCAGCTGGAAATTAAGGGGAATTTAGAGAATATTATTTATATTGAGCATCGCTCTAATGGTCAGGCTAGCTTTATTAATGATAATATAGAAATTGAATTATTGGCTAATGCTAATGCCATAATTATTGAAATATTTACCAGCTCCAATAATTCGCATTTAAGTAATCATGCAAGTAGAATAAATTTAGCTGAAAATTCCAACCTAACTCATATTGTGCTTGATTTATCTGCTAAGGAAAATAGACACCTTTATACGCTTACATATGAAGTTGAAAAAGAAGCAAGGCTTAATTCGCTCATTATTCATAAGGGTGCAAATTTGGCTCGCACCCAGCTTTTTGCAAAATTTGTCGGTGAAAATTCGCACGCCGATTTTAGCGGCCTAACTTTGGCTGAAAGTGAGCAACATTCTGACATTTCTATAAATATTAGCCATGCTGTTGCAAATACTAGTTCCAGCGAAAATTATAAATCGGTGGTCCGCGATAGGGCAAAGGGTATTTTTCAAGGTAAGATTTTGGTAGAGCGTGATGCGCAAAAGATAGATGCTAAAATGATGCATAAAGGTTTGATGCTTTCAGATGATGCGCAAATTTTAGTGAAGCCCGAGTTAGAAATTTATGCCGATGATGTTATTTGTGGGCATGGGGCAACTTGTGGTGAACTGGATAAAGACAGCCTATTTTATCTTATGTCACGCGGTATTGCATATGAGACAGCCAGAGCCATGTTGATAAAGGCATTTTTGGCAGAAATTTTTGACTTTGTTGAAAATAAAAATATCCATGAAATTTTGCAAAAATTAATTGATGATTGGCTGAACTAATGAGCTTTGATGTTGAAAAAATAAGAGCGGATTTTCCTATTCTCAACGAAATAGTTGAAGGCAATAGGCTGGTTTATCTTGACAGCGCCGCATCTGCACAAAAGCCAAATATGGTCATAAAACGAATTGTTCATGCTTATGAACATGAATATGCCAATGTCCATAGGGGGTTACACACTCTTTCAAACAGAGCGACAGACGCTTATGAGGGGGCAAGGGAAATTGTTAGAAAATTCATCAATGCCAAAGAAAATAAAGAAATAATTTTTACTTCAAGTGCAACGGCTGCGCTTAATCTGGTTGCTGCTAGTTTTGCCGCCCCCCTAATAGGGGAGGGTGATGAGATTGTGCTGTCAATTATGGAGCATCATTCTAATATTGTTCCATGGCATTTTTTGCGTCAACGGCAGGGAGCTATAATAAAATGGGTTGATATAAATGATGATGGTAGTTTTTGTTTAGAAAAATTTGCTAATAGTCTGAGCAAAAAGACAAAAATAGTTGCCATTACCCATATGTCAAATATTTTAGGAACCGTTACGCCAATTAAGGAAATTATAAAAATAGCGCATGAGAGAAATATTAAAGTCGTGGTTGATGGTTCGCAAGGAGCGGTGCATAAAAAAATAGATGTGCAGAATATGGATGCCGATTTTTATATAATGACAGGGCATAAATTATATGGACCAACCGGAATTGGCGTTCTTTATGGTAAATATGAATTATTAGAAAATATGCGACCCTTTATGGGAGGCGGGGAAATGATTGAACAGGTCAGCCTTGAAAAAGTGACCTATAATTCTCCTCCACACAAATTTGAAGCAGGAACCCCCCCAATTGTGCAGGCAATAGGTTTAGGTGCGGCTTTAGAATATATTCTTAAATTGGGACAGGAAAATATTGCCAAGCATGAAAGTGAAATAGGGCAATATGCACTTAATAGGCTAAGAGAAATTAACTCCCTAAGATTAGTTGGCGACAATATAGAGAAAAGAGCGATTTTTTCCTTTGAAATTGCTAATATTCATGCCCATGATATTGCAACAATCTTAGATAAATATGCTATTGCAGTGCGTGCTGGCACACATTGCGCGCAGCCATTATTAACTAGGTTTGGCCTTAGTTCCACTTGCAGAGCTTCACTTGCGCTTTATAATGATAAAAATGATGTAGATAGGTTAATTGACGGATTGAAAAAGGCGATCAGTTTTTTCACCTAATTAAATTAAGAAAATGACAAAAGAACAAAATAAAGAATTAAAAACTAAACAAGAGGCTAATGAAGCTGAACTTATAAAACCAGCGGATAATTCAGCAATTAGTGAAGAGGAAATTGAGCGTATTACAAAAGATGTAATTGCAGCGATAAAGACGGTTTATGATCCCGAAATACCAGTTGATATTTATGAATTGGGACTTATCTATAAGATTGAATTAGATGAGGACAGAAATATAATTATAGATATGACTTTGACGGCTCCGGGTTGTCCTGTAGCGGGAGAAATGCCTATTTGGGTTGAAAATGCGGTTGAATCGGTTGAGGGTGTCAGGGGTGCTAAAGTAAATATGGTGTTTGATCCGCCCTGGAGCGTAGATAGGATGAGTGAAGAGGCGCAAATAGCGCTTAATCTCTGGTAAAATTATGAAATTTGATATTATTACAATTACCGATAGGGCTGCCGATAGGATTAAGGAGATTATTTCTTCTGATGAAAATGTTCTTGGGATACGTATTAGCATAAAAAATGCCGGCTGTGTTGGAGTTTCTTACGTGGTTGAGAAAGTTTATGAAGTAAACGAAAATGATGATCATATTAGATCGCATAATGTTGATATATATATTGACAAAAAGGCTACTCTTTATCTTTTAGGCACAGAAATGGATTATGAAGTTAAAAAACTCTCCAGCGGCTTCGTGTTTAATAATCCAAACCAGACCGATGAATGCGGTTGCGGTTTGAGCGTGCAATTGAAAAAGGCAGATTTAGAAAAATTAGCCTTAGATAAGAGCTAATAGCGGTAAATTAAATTTCAGATTTTAAGCTACTTTTTTAATTTTTTTTACCAGCGGATTATCTTCACCAATTACTCTATTGCGCCCATTATGTTTTGCAGCATAAAGGCATCTATCAGCCCTTTCTACCAAGGATTCTGAACTATCACCGGAGCGGAAAGTTGCAACGCCGGCCGAAATAGTTATCCGTCCAAGATTTTCATTAGTTGAACGTTTATATAATTTTCTATCCTTGATAATATTACGAATCTTCTCCGCAACCTTTATTGCATGTTCAAGATTTGTATCAGGCAGCACAAGGGCAAATTCTTCTCCGCCATAGCGTGCGGCCAAATCTGATTCTCTAGTGCCAGATCTTAAAGTTGAGCCAACAAGGCGCAGAACTTGATCTCCCGTCTGATGTCCCCATAAATCATTAAATTTTTTGAAATGATCAATATCAATCATTACCAAAGATAGCGGCTCTCCGCTTTCTTCGGCATTAGTAACAGCATTGGCAAGAAATCTATCAAAAGATTTACGATTATCAATTTTAGTTAATGGATCCCGCAGAGCTTCCTGCCTTACCTGGTCTACCTCATCCTTAAGAGAAGAAATATTCGATTTTGCTGTTGCGAGCTCATCTTTTAGCTTTTCATTGGCATGCTGCATTTCTTTGGTCATTTTAATGAGCTTGATGGTCAATTGGCTTATTGCCTTTTGGTCTGATTGCTCAGATAGGTCACCAATAACATTATCAAGCATTTCAGAATAATTATCAGAGTTTGATTTGGCGCTATCAATTGTCGTATGAACTTTTGCAATAGTTCCTAAAATTTCATCTGTCACCGCGCTAAGGCGATCTTCAACTCCCTTTGAACTTAGAAATTCGCTATATAGCGCCTCTACAAACTGTAAGTCAGGGCATATACCGGAAGCAAATTTTTCATTTAATTTGCGATTTAGCTCAAAATTTGTGCCGCTAGCATAGGTGTAGAACAGGTCATAAAATTTAGGATATGCTGGGATGCCGGAGCGCTTTAATATCCCTATAGCTCTCTTAGAATATTTTTCTATTAGTTCATCATTATTTTGCATCTGGAAATATCTTCGTCCCCATCTGTCTGCCTCTCAATAAATGAGGTCCTAATATATCAGTTAATATAATTAGGCGATACTAAGAAATACTTAAAATTGAATATTTATTTTGTTTTTTGGAAGTATAGGCTATTTCACAGATCTTAGTAAGAAAGCAGGAATATGGCCAAATTTTCCAAAAGCTGACTTTTTGATTATCTCATTCTGATTATTGGTTTTTTTTGTTTTATCTACTGCTTTAGCTTTGGTTTTTGCATAAGCGAAATTATTATTTTGATTTGCTTTTCTCTCGGGTTTAATTTTTGCCTCTTTTTGCCAATGACTTTGTTCTTTATTATCCAGATTTAGACTATTCTCTAACCAGGCAATATTTTTACCAATTAATTTTTCAATGGCTCTTATGTATTTATCATCTTTAGCTGTGACTAAAGTAATTGCATAGCCAGTTCTGCCTGCGCGGCCGGTTCTACCAATTCTATGCACATAATCTTCGGCATGTGTTGGGGCGTCATAATTGAAAACATGACTAACATTTGGAATATCAAGTCCACGCGCTGCAACATCGCTGGCTACTAAAATAGTAATTTTATTTTTCTTAAAGTCTTCCAATATTTGCGTGCGTGATTTTTGATCCATATCGCCATGTAGTGCACCGGCACTATAATTATGGCGTAAAAGCGAGCGGGTAAGAATTGCTACATCTCGCTTTCTATTACAAAAAATAATTGCATTTTGTAAATCTTTTGCTTTATCTATCTGTTCACGTAGGCTAGCGCGCTTTTGTGCCGGTTTTTCGCCCGTTTTAAGCAATTTTTGTTCTATTGTCTTGGCTGTTGAGTTTTGTTTGGAGACTTCAATTTCAATCGGATTTTTCAAAAATTTACTGGTAAGAGAGCGGATTTCTTCTGGCATTGTTGCTGAAAAAAATAAAGTCTGTCTGTTGCTCGGTAAAAGAGTGCAAATTTTCTCAATGTCGGGAACAAAGCCCATATCCAACATTCTATCGGCTTCATCAATTACTAAAATTTCAACTTTGGTCAATAATAAACAGCCACGCTCAAAATGATCTAATAAACGACCCGGAGTAGCAATTAAAACATCAGCACCACGATTTAAAATTTTATTTTGTTCTTCAAAAGACACCCCACCAATTAAAAGCGCCAGATTTAATTTATGGTTCATACCATATTTTTCAAAATTTTCGTGTACCTGAGCGGCTAACTCACGTGTTGGCTCTAAAATCAATGTTCTGGGCATTCGCGCTCTGGCGCGACCATTTTCAAGCAATGTTAGCATTGGTAGGACAAAGGAAGCGGTTTTGCCGGTTCCGGTCTGGGCAATTCCAATAAGGTCATATTTATCAATTATTAGCGGAATAGCCTGTGCCTGAATTTCAGTAGGGCTAATATATCCTATTTTTGCTACTGCTTTAGTAGTTTTATCGCTTAAGCCTAGTCTAGTAAAATTATCCGTCAAATTTCCTGCCCACTCAATTATTTGCAGTTAGTGCTTAAAAGTGGCTCCTGAATGGGCGAAACATAGCGAAAGCGGTTTTTTAGTCAATCATAATCTAAATTCTTTGTTAACAAACCAGCTAAGAGTGTGACAAAAATGTCAATGATTAGTGCTAAATATCCAAATCTTTGGCAAATTCTGCGTTTTCCTGAATAAATTCAAAACGCGCTTCAGGACGGTTACCCATCAACCGCTCAACACTATTTGCTGTGCTAGGACGGTCATTTATAATTCTGACTTGCAGCATATTTCTGGTTTTGGGATTCATTGTTGTTTCTTTGAGGTGCTTAAATGGCATTTCTCCCAGTCCCTTAAAACGGGTAATATCTATTTTTTGTTTTTTGTTAAATTTTGTTGCGATAATTTTTTCCTTATCTTCTTCATCCATAGCGTAAAATGTCTTAGCTCCTTGCGTAATGCGAAATAGGGGAGGAAGAGCCAAATATAAATGTCCATTATCAATAAGTTGCGGCATTTCCTTAAAGAAGAACGTCATCAACAAAGAAGCAATATGCGCCCCATCAACATCGGCATCGGTCATAATGATTATTTTTTCATAGCGTAAATCTTCCTCATTATAACGCTCTCGCGTGCCACAACCTAAAGCCTGAATAAGGTCACTAATTTGCTGATTGGCCAATAATTTTTCCTCTGTTACGCTGGCAACATTTAACACTTTGCCACGTAATGGCAACACGGCTTGATTTTCCCTATTTCTTGCCTGTTTTGCGCTTCCTCCCGCACTATCACCCTCAACAATAAATAATTCTGCTCCTTTAGCCCCAGCTTGGGAACAATCGGCGAGCTTTCCAGGAAGGCGTAATTTTTTAGTGGCGCTTTGCCGGTCTATCTCCTTTTGTTTACGTCTTCTTAGTCGCTCTTCTGCCCTATCTATGACCCAGTCGAGAAGCTTTTTTGCTTGATTTGGGGAATCTGCAAGCCAGTGATCAAAGGCATCACGCACCGCATTATCAACAATTTTATTGGCTTGAGGGCTTGCTAGCTTGTCTTTTGTTTGACCGACAAATTCCGGCTCGCGCACAAATATGCTCAACATTGCCGCACAATTAGCTAAAATATCTTCTGACGTTATGATTGCTGCACGTTTATTATTTGTCAGTTCAGCATAAGCCTTTAACCCACGTAGCAACGCTAATCGTAAACCTGCCTCATGCGTTCCGCCATCCTGAGTTGGAACAGTATTACAATAAGAAGAAGTAAAACTATCTCCAATATACCAGCTTATTGCCCATTCAACCGCGCCGTGCGTTCCGGGTTTGCCTTTAGTGCCAGAAAATATATCATCAACAATAAGCGCTTTTCCTTCAATGCGTGATTGCATAAAATCACGCAATCCGCCCCTATATAAGAATGTTTGCTTTATGGGCACTTCCTCGCTGGCTAGGCCCTCATCACATGACCAGCGAATTTCTATGCCGCCAAATAAATATGCCTTTGCGCGCGCCATTTTGAATATTTTTTTGGCTGAAAATTTCAGCTTATTGCCAAATATTTCCGGATCAGGGCGAAAGCTTATTGAAGTGCCACGACGATTATGTTCTTTTCCTATTATTTCTAATTTACTGGTTGGTTTTCCGCGTGAATATGATTGCCTATAAAGAGTTTGATTAATGACCACTTCAACAATTAGTTTTTCGGAAAGCGCGTTAACAACCGAAACTCCAACCCCGTGTAGGCCGCCGCTGGTTTCATAAGCCCCTGAATCAAATTTGCCACCGGCATGTAAGGTAGTCATAATAATTTCTAATGCAGATTTATCGGGAAATTTTGGATGTTTATCAACCGGAATTCCACGTCCATTATCGGTAACAGTAAGAAAACCATCTTCGCTCAGGTGCACCATAATTCTTGTGGCGTGCCCGCCAATAGCCTCATCCATAGAATTATCAATAAGCTCGGCAAATAGGTGGTGTAGCGCATTAATATCTGTGCCGCCAATATACATGCCCGGACGACGCCGAACCGGCTCTAAACCTTCTAAAACCTCAATATCAGAGGCGCTATATTCTGAATTAGAGGAGGAAGAGCGCTTAATATTAGTTCTATTAGTTTCCTTGTTTATTGATTTTTTTATCGCCAAATCAGAGCCTATTTCCTCCTTTGAGGAAGCAGCTAATTTGGCAAATAAATCATTTTCCCTACTCATTTATCTTTCATATCAATCAATTAATATTTAGTTGTTTAGCTGGTTAATAGCTGTTTAAACGAATCGCATTGATAAATTATTAGCATAAATGGGAATTTTACATGTATAGAATTTATGTTGAATAGACCTGTTGAGCTTAAAATATTATTTGTTATTTTAATAAAAAATCTCAAAAAAAAAGAAATTGGTTCAAAATTGAACAAATTTGGCGGCAAAAACTGCCTATCTTTACTTTTAATTTGCTTTGTATCAGCACTTTTTTAAGTGAGCTTTGTTAATAATAGCCGCATAGGGGTTTTGTACGGAGTACCCATATGAAGGCTGTTCAATATGATAAGAGTAACTTTATATCTGAACAGAATATCAGAGCGCATAGATGGCAAAGGCTTGGATTTTCTGGTTTTGCGTACCAGCTAAGCCATCTGTGCATTTCTCGTCCTTTCGCCCTTTTCTTTCTCTCAATTTTGTTCTTTTTTGCTTAGAGCTTTTCCCTGATTATTTTGAACCATTTTGAAGTCAAATCAGTCCTCTCTAACAAGGCGCGGTGCGAAAGCGCGAGTCTGGCTGGTTGGGCAAGCGCCATAACTTAAAGCTATGGGCTGATTTGCCCCACCTAAGGGGAGTTGAAATCTTGCAATATTAAATGCTCAATAGGAGAAGATGTCAAAAATATCAATAAAATTCTTCACGGTCGACTGTCTATTTATTGTATAATGCTTCATTTTGCAAAGCCTATAAGTAGTTAATTTCTATATTGGGCTAAATATTTTCCGGCCTGTAAAAATTTATTTGGATCCAGAGCCTTATCGGTTGAGCGGACTTCAAAATGAAGATGCGCACCAGTGCTGCGCCCGCTTGACCCGACCTTGCCAATCAGGTCGCCAGCTCTTACATTTTGCCCCTTTCTTACCAAATATGCTGACATATGCGCATATCTAGTGATAATGCCATTTTTATGTTTTATTTCAACGGCCTTCCCATACCCCCCCTTAAGTCCAGCAAAAATTACCACACCATCACCCGCACTTCTAACATCAGAGCCATAGGGGGCGGCATAATCATTGCCGGAATGAAAAGCTCTACGCCCATTAATCGGATCTGACCTTTTTCCATATCTAGAGCTTAGACGGTATGAACCGCTAAGAGGCATAAAAATCGGAGCTAAATCTATCGCCCTTTTTGCTTCTTTAAGGCGCTCTAGAGATTCTAGCAATTTATTGGCATCATCAATAAAGTTTAATTCAGAAGTTTTAATATTATCCTCAATCATCG
Organism: Hyphomicrobiales bacterium; assembly: GCA_015490455.1. Taxonomy (GTDB): domain Bacteria; phylum Pseudomonadota; class Alphaproteobacteria; order Rhizobiales; family Devosiaceae; genus S141-66. The sequence continues at coordinate 7,367 of WFXU01000028.1, read as the reverse complement.
GCCCTCCCATAGCGCTTTTATCATAATGAGTGGAATTAACGCCGAATTTTGGCGCAAAACCAATTGGCTCTAAATAAGAAACTATCTCATTTGTTGATTTTTCTGCAGCAAGGGAAAGTGAATTAAGAGCATCAAACATATCATTAGATAGTTGATAAATTGAGCTTCTTAAGGAATTAATTTGTTGCTGTTTAGTGTTATTTTGTTCTTCAATTGAGCCAGTGCTAATATTATCAAACTCATTTTTTACCGGAAAGGAGGGAATAGTTTCCAAATTAACTTCATTTTTACCTGTTAGTAGCCCTAAATTATTTGCGCTTTCGGCTAAAGATTTGACAATGGGTTGAATTTCAAGCAGGGCTGCCTGTTTTTGCGCTAACTCTACTAATTGCAAGTTAAGATTACCATTTTGCGCATATTGACGCGAATAAAGCCTATCAACTTCAATTCTTAATTGGGCTATTCTATCTTCGTAAGCGGCTATAATTTCAGCATTTTTAGAATCTAAAAAGCGGGAAATATCGGCGCTAAAAAAAAGTGCTATAAATGTTAATATATTTGTCAGCAATAATAAACTAAACATAAAATAGAATAATTTACGGCTTATTCTATTATCATCGGCAATATAGGGGACAAAAGAAGTTCTAAACCCGATTTTATTTTCTGAATTATAAAGTCGCAACTAAATACTCCCAAAATTACTGGGAAAAATTTATAATATTATGGTTAACAAACAAAAAATAAACAAATATAGCCTAATAAATATTGGTATTTAATGCACATGGTTATTGGTTATTTCCTACCGAAGTGAAAAATATAATTTTTAGCAAGACTAAACGGGCACCAAAGTGAATGCAGCTAGCAAAAAATTAACTGCCAAAAATAAGGAAAATAGGCTTCTTAAGCATTTGGGCAAAATTTTCTTTTGGATTTTTCTTGCCCTTTTCTTGCCGCTGTTAGCTTTATATATAATTTTATTATTTACACCAATTTCGCTTCAATATTTTCGCGCTCCCATTCAACAGGCGGCAATAAATGCACTGCCGGACAATTATGAAGTTGAGTTAGGCTCTGTTTCTTTGGCACTAGAGCGCGGCTTTTTGCCCACAATACGATTTAGCCCAGCAACAATAATTGATAAAGATAATGGCGCGCAAATCAAACTGGCAGCTTTAGATGTTAGCTTTTCGCCAATTAGAGCAATTATTGGTCAGCCAAGTTTGAATATTTCGCTTGTGCGTCCCAACTTGCAGATTATTCAGGATTTGTTAGGGCCTCGTCTGGCTGAATTTGAAATAGTTGAAGAAAAGCCCAATTCCAATGAAGCGGCAATATATATATTAGAGGGGAATAAATCTTATCCAAGAATAAATATAACCGCCAGAGGTATTGATTTTCATAAAATAAATGCAGCCGGTGAAAAACTGGAATTAAGAACAGATAATGCTTTAGCTATTTTTAATTTTCAGGCCGCAGAGCAAAGTCTTGCGACTTTTCAGCAATTAGTGAGTGCTGGTAAAATATCAAAATTGCAAATTATTGATGCTAAAGTTGATATGCATGATTCTGTTTATGGTTTATTGCGTCAATTTGAAAATATAAATCTTAAACTTTATCCTATTGATGGAAATAACAATGTGGCAGGAGAATTTTCTCTGCAATTAGCTTCGCGTAAAACCAGCGGAAAATTTAGGCGCCAAACCAAAGATAATTTGGTAAAATTATTGGCCGAAATAGAAAATATAGATTTTTCTTCTATTTTGCCATTTTTGGACGATAAAAATAGCATATTTGCCCTTGAGGGAGCAGGTAATATAAATTTAGGGGTCAGTTTTGATAAACAAAATTCCAAATTATTAAATGGCGAATTTACCATCAGTGAAATAAATAGCAATTTTCGTATAAATAATGATTATTATCCAGTCAGAGCTGACAAAATCAATATTTTATGGGATCCCGATTTAGCTAAATTTTCGTTAGAGCCAACAAATGTGCGAATAGGGAATAGTTCGGGTAAAATTTCAGCAGATTTTATCTCGGGCGTAGACGAAATGTTCGGCCCCACTATGCGAATGTCCGTTGAAGCGGAAAGAGTATTTATTTATCCAAATGATCTACTTGCCCCACAAAATCCATTTGATAAAATTTCCCTTATTGGCTGGTCTGCTCCCCTATATGGCGCAACAGGAATAGATTATTTGTTAGCGAAAAGAGAAGGGGTTGAATTTCGCGTTAAGGGACGTTTTGATATTGTGCAACGCGGGATTGGGCTAAATTTTGAAATTGGCGGAGAAGGCGCCTATCTTGATGATCTAAAAAGATTATGGCCATATTTTATCGCAACTGACGCGCGTAAATGGTTTATTAAAAATGTAAAAACCGGCAGGCTAAAAAGTGCCAATATGGTTTTTAATTTTCCAATTGGCTCTATTGGCAAACCAGATGAGGCGCTTCCCTTGCCCAAAGGGGCAATTAATATTGAAATGATAGGCGAAAATGTCTCTCTCATTCCGCTAAAAGGCATGCAACCAATTAATATTGAAGGTGATGCAAAAATTAAGGTCACAGATAATATTGTTAATTTTGCTATGCAAGGCTCTAAAGTCCCAACTAATGAAGGAGATATTATTGTTAAGAATGGAGGGTTAATTCTTGATAGTTCCAATCCGGATTTTTTAACCTATAATTTATTTGGTAATGTTAATGGGGCTTTCCCTTCGCTTTTGACCTTTATTCGCGCCCATTTACCAGATATTTTGGATGAAAGTGCAATTTCTATTAATCTTAATGATTTACGTGCCGATGTAGAAACCTTCATTACTACAAATATAGTGGTAGAAAAAGATAGGGTTAAGAATGTCAAATATAGCGCAATTGGAAATATTTCCGATTTTTTGAGCCTCTCGCCAATAGCAAACTTTACGCTTGATAAGGGGGAATTTGCTTTTTCTGCAACTCAAAATGGTTTTGAAATAGATGGAAAGGCTAATATTGCAAATTTGCCTATAGAAATAAAAATTGATGGTATTTTGGGGCAAAAAACAAATATTTATCTATTTAACGAACTAACCATTGCTGAAATAAAGCAATTAGGGTTTGATTTATCTTCCTTTATGAAGGGAAAGATTAAATTTGCGATTAAAATTTTAGAAGATGAAGCAATTCAGCTAGCGGCGGATATTAGAAATGCCAGCTTAAATATTGCTGATATTGGCCTTAAAAAAGAACAAAATGTCAATGGTGAATTAAGCGCAATTATCAAGCAAAGAGAAGAGCAATATTTGCTTTCTGATATTAATCTCTCATTTAACAATGTCAGGCTTAAGGGAGATTTATTAATTGAAAATAATGGTCTAAAATCCGCTAATTTCCCAACCTTTATTCTAAATAAGAATGATGATGCCAGCCTTTCAATTGAGCCAATGAAAAATGGATATGCCCTAAATATTAGGGGTAAACGTATGGATCTTAAACCCACCTTAAATAGAGCTTTTTCTCTTACTTCTCCTTCAGCTGGAGGAGTGCGCTCTACCCAATATAAAAGGCGATTATTATTAGATATAAAATTACAACAGGCAATTGGTTTTTATAAAGTAATTGCCAATAATTTTAATCTGAAAATGGATTTACGCGGCGAAGAAATATACGATGTTTCTTTACAGACGCAATTTTCGCAAAATAATGCGGTTTCCATTTCTACAAATCAAACTGAAGAAAGCTCCATAATGAGCGTGGCCTTTAATGATGCCGGCATTTTATTAAGATTTCTCAATGTTTATCCACGCTTATTGGGAGGTAGGGGTAGTTTTGTGCTGACAACCAATAAAGAAACAAAAATTGGCTTAGGTAAAATATTTTTAAGAGATTTTTCCATTGTGGATGAAGAAAAACTAGCTGAAATTTTGGGCAATCACCCCCAATCACGCACCCTTATTGCCAGAGAAAATAAGATTAGCTTTAATTATGGCAAGGCGGATTTTATTCGCCGTTCTGACAGGATAGAAATAATTAATGCTGTTTTGGATGGGGGCGAGGTAGGAGGAACTTTACGCGGCTTTATATATACTAAGGACAATCAATATGATTTAAGCGGGACATATATTCCCTTATTTGGTCTTAATTCAATTTTCCAAAAATTACCACTTTTTGGTGCCGTTCTTGGCGGTAGAGAGGGTGAAGGCTTAATCGGAGTAACTTTTGCCATACGTGGCAGTTTGGATAGTCCAAAATTTATCATTAATCCAGCTTCAATCTTAGCCCCTGGCATGTTTCGCTCTTTATTTGAATTTCGCTCTCGTGAAATTCCGCGCCCAAAAGAGTAAGCGCCACAAAGTGACGCTCACTTTAATTATTTTCTATTTTCATAAAGTGCGATGAAAAGAGAAGCGCTAATAATTAATAATGCTCCTGGCCAAAAATTTGCACTTAGTGCATAGCCAAAAATAACTAGATAAACCAAAGTATTAATTGGTAATTTTAGATCATCAAATGGCTGTAAATAGGCTGCATCTGCTAATGAATAGGCTTTGGTAATAAAATATTGCGCCAAAGCTGTCAGCACCCCAAGAGCTATTAATAGCCAGAGAGCAGAAATAGCTGGAATTGCAAAGCCTGAGCCGGCATAAAAGAGCAAATTAATGGGTGTTAATAATATTAATAAATAGACGGTAATAGTTGCAGGTTTCTCATCAAAAGTCAGATATTTTGTGATTAGCGATGCTCCAGCCCAAACTAATGCTGCCAATAGGGGTAATAAAGCCTTAAAGCTAAATTCACTAGTCCAAGGTTCAAGAATAATCATAGCCCCACTAAAGGCGACAATAGTTGCTAATACCCGAAAGAAAGTTATTTTTTCCCGCAAAAAAATTCCAGCCCCGATAATTACAAAAAAGGGAGATATCATTACGAGCGCAATAATTTGCGGAAAAGGCATAATAGTGAATGAAGCAACAAATGCCTGCACACCAATGGCTGAAAGAATAACCCGTAAAATATGCCAATGTAGATTTTTGGTGGCCAAAGCCTTTCGCCCTTCGCGCAAAATCCAAGGCAAAGCAAAAATACTGGCAAATAAATATTGAAAAAAGGCAACCGCAGGAGCTGATACACCATTTACTTGCTGTGAATAATCATTTGCTGAATTAACCAAAGCAAAACTAAAGGCAGCAAATAGCATAAATAAAGCCCCTAATATGGGCTTTGATAGTTTTTTATCTGTTATTTTTAAGAATTTTGAGGCTGTCTGGCTCATAATAACTCCTTTCATCCAGAACTACCTCAGGGTTGATAATTTGGATTAGGGAATAATATTAAGCGCACCAAACGCTCCGCTAGAGCGAAGAAGCGAATAATTATTCCATTCTCTCCCATCCGGACTATAACCGTCGGCTTTGGATTTACACCAAATCTGCTGACCTAAAAGCCAAACTGAACATAAAGTTCTGTATTTGGCCCTTAGCGCTCGCGGGCTTAAGGTTAAAATACCTCTTACCGCCGGTGGGGAATTTCACCCCGCCCTGAGAATGTAAAATATGCAACGACAGAAACTACATAATGTAAATTTTAGAAAAAAGCAAAATAAATTTATAAAATAGCTTGTTTAATAATAATATAATAGCCAATATTAAAATATGAAAAAAGCTGCTGAAATAAGGATCTTAGGCGATAGTGCAATTATTGTGAAATTTGCCAAAGACTTACAAATTGACGCCAATGAAAGGGCGATTAATTTTGCTAAATTTTTAAGGAAAAATCCTCCCGCTAATATTTTGGAAATTGCTTCTTTTTTAGTTTCAACATTTATTCGCTATGATAATTTGCGCGTTAATTTTGCTTCTCTCATGAGGGAAATTAGATTGGCCTTATTAGAATTTGACAATTATCAGCCAAAAGAAATGGTAAGGCAGCATAAAATTAAAATTCATTTTGATGGTGAAGATTTATATTCGGTTTGCGAAAAACTCGGCCTAACAAAGGAAGAATTTATAAAACTACATAATAAACAGCCCTTAAGAGTTTTATCAACTGGTTTTGCGCCGGGCTTTTTATATTGCGGAATGCATGAAAAATCACTCCATATAGCGCGCAAAACAGAAATTAAAAATATTAAAAGGGGCGCTGTTATTTTTGCCGCCGGACAAACCGCAATAAGTGCAACCTCCATTCCTACTGGCTGGCACCATATTGGCCATACTGATTTTATAAATTTTGATATTAATAAACAGCCGCCCATTTTTATAAAAAGCGGGGAGAAAATTATTTTTCTTAGTGAGTAAGATTTGGCAAGTGTGATTTAGCGAATAAAATGAAGTCAAAAATTAGAATTTTAAGAGCGGGGCCACAAATAACTATCCAAGATGTAGGCCGCTTTAATCAGTTAGAATTTGGCATAAGTGCTTCAGGCATTATGGATAGGAAAGGTTTTTATTATGGGGTAAATTTACTTGGCCTTAGTGAGAATAATGCGATTGAAATTACCACAAGCGGGATTGATTTCCACTATGAGGGGCAAAATATTAAAGCAGCTTTTAGCGGAGCTGATTTTTCGCTCTATATTAATGGAAAAAAAGAAAAATGGAATAATTATTACAATATAAAAAATAATAGTAAAATAGAAATAAAGCCGGGTAAATGGGGCAATTATGGATATGTGCAATTTGCAAAAGAGATTAAAATCAGACCCGTTCTAGCTAGTGTCTCAACCAATATTATAGCTGGAATTGGCGGAATTGATGGTAGAGCACTAAGAAAAGGAGATATTATTTATTTGGAAGATGAAAATAAGATAGAAAATAAGCAAAAAAAGCAAAAAGAAAAAATTAAAATACCGCAACAAAGAGAAAATAATATTTTTCGCTTTATATGGGGATTACATCAAAATATATTTCCAAAACAAATTTTAGATAATTTTTGTCAAAAGCCTTTTCTTATCAGCGCTAATCTCAATCGTATGGGGGTGCAGCTAATTGATAAAGAGGGAGTGTTTAGCGATTTTACCCAGCTCTCTTTAGTATCAGAGCCAGTAGTTGTCGGGGATATTCAAATTTTGGGTGATGGAACACCCATAATTTTAATGCGTGACCACCAGCCAAGCGGGGGATATCCAAGAATTGGAACTATTATTAGTTCTGATATTGACGATTTTTTACAAATGCGCCCCAAAAGTGAAATTTATTTTCGCCCAATAACTCTTGAATATGCACAATCTTTATTGAAGGAAATATAAATGAAATTGATAGATCTTAATGCCGATATGGGGGAGGGGGCAGAATTTGATGATGAATTAATAAAAATTATTTCTAGCGCTTCCATTGCCTGCGGCGCGCATGGGGGTGATGAAAATTTAATGCGTAAAACTATAAAAAATG
>WFXU01000027.1 GCA_015490455.1 Hyphomicrobiales bacterium | reverse complement strand
CAATATTTGCGGAAATTATTATGATGATAATGCCAAAATAGTCGGTATTATTAGGGTAAAATATATATCCCATGCAATTTTTGCATAGCTGGCTTAAGAAAACAAATCTACCAACTATAATAATTTAGTCCTATATTACGCCTTGTAAAAAAGGAGAAATAAAATGGATATTCGTAGATCTTTTCAAAGATGGCGTGCTTATCAGCGCACAGTGCGTGAATTGAGTGCACTCGATAATCGTTCATTACGCGATTTAGGGATTAATCGCGGTGATATTGTCAGAATTGCCCGTGAAAGTGCCGATTTGCTTTAATATTATCCGATTTAGATGAAATTTATATAGTTAGGCATAAGCTGGCATGATTGGTCTAATATTATTGCCCCAAATATTATGGCTCTTTGCCAAACAGGGGCGCCTTTCCCTTATATTTCTAATATAATATCTTAATATCTATACCCCGCCTTTTATTAAATCCATATTGCCCATAGCGATAATTTTCTTTTGCTCTGGTAACTTTATCGGAGCAAGTTGCACTGCAACGAAATAGACTATCAAAACAAATAATGGCTCATTGGTGACCCCGGTACGATTCGAACGTACGACCTACGGATTAGAAGTCCGTTGCTCTATCCAGCTGAGCTACGGGGCCTTTGAGAATGGCTGCTGAAAAGTCTATAATGGTTTTTTATTTGGAAAACCAGAGATAAATCAAGAAAATTAAGGAAGTTTTTTTAAGTAATCAAATAATAATTGATAAAATCCCTCATCATCAACATGGCGCATGAAATTTACATTGCGCGGACAGTCTTTTTCATCAGTTATGCCCCAATAATCGGCAACAGACATACCCCTTGTTAATTCGCTATTAGTCTCTATTCGCACATTTATTTTTCTACCAGAAAATAAATCTGGCTTTAATAAATAAGCAATTACGCAAGGATCATGTAATGGAGCACCATCGCTTTTATATTTTTCTTCATCAAATTTCTTAAAATATTTCACCCAATGATAAATAATTTTTCCTGTTTCATTTCCTAAATTAGCAAATTTTTGTGAACGCTCTTTGGTGGTTAAAACCTGATGGGTTACATCGAGCGGCATCATGGTTATTTTTATGCCTGAGCACATCACAATATTAGCAGCTTCTGGGTCTACATAAAAATTAAATTCAGCAGCTGGAGTGACATTTCCTACCTCAAAATAGGCGCCACCCATCAGCACTATTTCATCAATTTTTTCAACAATATCAGGCGCCTTTATAATAGCGCTGGCAATGTTGGTTAGCGGTCCCAACGGGCATAGAGTAATGGTTTTCTCAGGATGTTGACGTAAAGTATCTATAATAAAATCAACGCCATGTTGGTCTTGTTGCTTTATTTTAGGTTCCGCTAATTGGGGACCATTTAACCCTGTTGGGCCGTGCACATGTTCTGCCGTTACTAATTTTCGCTTAAGGGGCGCTTTGCAGCCGGAAAATACAGCTATATTTGTTTCTTTGGCGACTTCCAATATTTTAAGGGCATTTTTTGTGGTCAGTTCAAGCGGCACATTGCCAGCTACTGCGGTAATGCCAAGCAGTTCTAATTTATCTTTTGCAGCCAGCGCGAGTAAAATAGCAATAGCGTCATCTTGTCCCGGATCTGTATCTATAATTATTTTTCTTCGCATATTTTCCTCTTACCGATATTTATCACGCCAATATATTATACATTATCCTGGCGCGGATTGAGATGAATTTTACCACCATAAGATAAAACAGCAAAATTACGGTCGGAAAGGTGCGTAAAGTCTGGAATTATCCATTATATTTCTTAACTAAGTAGGTAAGAATATTATAAATTGTCCTTCCTTGAGTGCATCCATCGGACGAAACTAAGATATTTCCACTTTCCAACTCTTGATTTCCGACTTCTGATTTCCGTTGTCGATAACACCGCCCCATCCAGAATCGCTCCAGTCCGGACCACCGGCATGCGATTATGAAATTGCGCAAAATACACAAATCCGGTTTTAGATTAATTATTATCCTCTGCTATCATTCCAAGCGCATGTAAATATAAATCCAGCATTGCTTCCTGTTCCATTCTCTCATCCCTGTCTATTTTACGAATGCGCACAACCTGACGAATTATTTTACTATCAAATCCATTTGCCTTTGCTTCCGCATATATTTCCTTAATGTCATCGGCTATTGCCTTTTTTTCTTCTTCAAGCCTTTCAATACGTTCAACAATTGAGCGTAATTGATCTTTTGCTATAATATTATCAGTCATACCCGCTCCTAATTTACAAAACTAAAACTGCATCAAACTCATATTTCAAATTTAATCAACTATTTTTCATAAACTCCCCAATTTTGCCAAAAATCAGCAAATAAATTGCATATAATAACCTACTTGACCTTTCTAGTCTTAACTTTAAGAAAATAAACAGGTAATAAAAATTTATGCGAATCTTAAAATTAAATATTTTTGTTAGATTATTAATAATAATCGGCACTTTGTTTGCTTCATCATTTATTTTTTTCAAACCGGCCTATGCTGATTTACGGGTTTGCAATAATACTGCCAATCAAATAAATATAGCGCTTGGCTACCGCGCGCAAAGAGGTTGGCAATCTGAGGGCTGGTGGCTGGCGGCGCCAAATGATTGTGTTATAGTTTTTCAGGGGGATCTTAATGCCAGATTTTACTATTTATTCGCGGTTGATGATATTGGCGGGGGGGCTTGGGATGGAACGGTATATCTATGCACAAGAGATGAAGAATTTACAATATTTGGAGTTGAAGATTGCTTAGCGCGTGGCTATGAGCGAACGGGTTTTTTTGAGGTAGATACGGGGAACCAGCCAAGTTGGACAGTAGAATTAAACGAAAGACAAATAAATAATTCGCTAAATGAACAAGATATAATGATAGAGCAAAATGAAACGCAATAGATGTGTTAAAATAATAGCAACACTTGGCCCTTCTTCAAGCTCAGAGGGAATGATTTTGCAATTAGCTAAAGCGGGGGCAAATTTATTTCGCATAAATATGAGTCATGCCAGCCATGATGATATGGTTGATAAAGTAGCAATAATAAGAAATGTTGAAAGAAAAATAGGCCACCCTCTTGGAATTTTAGTTGATTTGCAGGGGCCTAAATTGCGAATTGGCACTTTCCAAAATGAAATTATTGAACTGCGTAAAGGTGAAATATTTATTCTAGACAATAATAAAGAGCCGGGAGATAGTTCACGCGTTTATTTGCCGCATGGGGAAATTTTTGATTCTGTTGCCATTAATGATAGATTATTGCTTGACGATGGTAAAATTGAATTAAAAATAATTAAAATTTCAAAGGGAGAGATACAAACAAAAATTATTCATGGGGGCAAACTTGCGGATAAGAAGGGGATTAGCCTCCCTGATTCCGTCCTTTCAATGAGCGCGCTTACCAAAAAAGACCGTCTTGACTTACAAAAAGCGCTTGAACAGGAGGCAGACTGGATTGCCCTTTCTTTTGTGCAGCGACCGGAGGATATTTATGAAATTAGAAGGATTGTTAAGGGAAATGCTGCCATATTAGCAAAAATTGAAAAGCCTCAGGCTGTTAGCCGATTAGAAGAAATTATTCAGCTTAGCGATGCTATAATGGTCGCACGTGGGGATTTGGGCGTTGAAATGCCGCTTGAAATGGTGCCGGGATTGCAAAAAAGAATAGTCAGAATGGCGCGCTCTTACGGCAAGCCGGTTGTTGTGGCAACACAAATGTTAGAATCCATGATATATTCGCCAGTTCCAACTCGTGCTGAAGTTTCTGACGTTTCAACTGCCGTTTTTGAGGGGGCAGATGCAATAATGCTCTCGGCTGAAAGCGCCGTTGGTAAATATCCGGTTGAGGCGGTAAAAACCATGAATAAAGTCGCCATTGCTGTTGAGGGTGATGCAAATTACCAAAATATTATTCGCGCCCAGGCTACAAAGCCTGAGGCAACCTCTGCTGATGCAATTTCAGCTGCAACGAGGCAAATTGCAGAAACGCTGAAACTATCAGCAATTGTTACCTATACATCTTCGGGCTCTACCGGTCTTCGCGCTGCGCGCGAACGTCCGGCAATTCCAATTATTGCTCTTTCTCCCAATATTCGCACAACCCGTCGCTTAGCTTTAGTTTGGGGTTTACATTGTGTGCAAACGGAAGACGCAAAAGATCTTGAAGATATGGTTTATAAAGCCTCCCTTATTGCACTAAGAGAAGGATTTGCACAAAGCGGGGAGAGAATAGCAATAACTGCGGGCGTTCCCTTTGGCACACCGGGTTCAACAAATATGATACGTATTGCCTTTGTGGATAGCAAAATTAATTCTGCAATATTGGATGCTCAATAAGGCAAGGTTAGGAGCAAAATAGTCGACCGTGAACTATGCAATTTTTACCAAATAATTGAATATTAGCGTTATCCAGATTTTGAACCAAATAGCCTCGATCCATTTAAGGAAAGGGAGGAAGTTGTAACCAGTGGCGGCTAGGATAGGATTGAAGTAAAAGCCACGCCTATGGGTAGAAT
>WFXU01000026.1 GCA_015490455.1 Hyphomicrobiales bacterium | reverse complement strand
ATTCACCGCGTTCAATGCGAGAAATAACACAAAGCTTAAAACTCTCACTATAATAACGTAAAATAGATGACATCGCAAAATCCAATCAAGAAAATAACTGTCAACATATAGCAGGACAGGACAAAACTTCTGATTTCCGACTTCTGACTTCCGCCCTCCGCCTCCCATGTGAAAGAAAAGCGCTTAATGGACTAAATATTTCAAACCAGCCTGCCGCTTGCATGAGCTAGTATAGTATATACTTTGCCCCGATCAGAAACCAAATATTCAATCAGAGAGTTTCTTGCCTTTTTATCGGCCGCTGCACGGGCTAAAAACTGCTCAAATTCCTGAATATAGGCGTTTGCCTGTTTAGCAAAATTTTCATCATGTTGAATTTTCCTGCGCACTTCGTCAAATGTAGCTTGCCCGCTCAAACTATAAAGGCGCCTGGAAAATACATTTGACTCACCATTTTTATAGCGCTGCCAGGCATCGCTAAGGGCCTTATCATCAATGGATTTATTGATTTCATCAATTAATCTGGCAAGGTTAATATTGGTCTTAGCTCTTTCCTGCTTGGCAGAGGCATTTCTTAGAACATCGCGAAGCCAGGAATTGCTTTGTTTATTGCTGGTTTTTGTCGCATTATTTTTAGAATCAATATTTGCAACACGCAATAATTCCGCCAAAGAAGCGTTAGAGCCACTTTGATGATTATCACCCTGATTAATATTATTCTGATATGTTTCGCTTTCGCTTATGGGGCGAGTTTCTTTTGCGCGCTCTATGTTCTCCTCAGGGCGGTTTTGTTGTTGTGAAATTGAATAATCGGGTTTAGATTGTGATCTAACAATTGCATTAAGTTCGTTTAATGCTTCAATTTGTTCGGCAACAACTCTTCTCATCGCGGCAGCGCTGGCACGGGTTTCCTCAGGCAGATCCATGACGGAACGCTGTAATTCCGTGCGGGTAGCCTCTAATTCACCACCCATTTGGCTGGCGGTTGCACGCATTTCATTTGCAGTTTCATTAAAGCGTTTTACCGCCTCAGCCAAAGTCTCATTTATATCATTTATGAGCGCTTGTTTGGTCTTTTCTAGCAATTGATTTGCATCTTCTCCTCGCTCATTAAGCACAGAACTAAACTCGCTGATCTTATCCGAAACCTTGTCAGCCGAACTTAAAAGAGAATTTTCTAAATATTTATTTGCTTCTTCTATTTTTTGTTCAGTTTCAGAAATTACATCGCTGATGGAAGTAGCAAAACCACGCATTTTATTATCAATCTCATCAGAGCGGGCAATGAAACTTTTTATTAGAGCGTTCATTGCATCTTGGCGTGATTTTATTGCTTCTATGCTGGAGTTCCCTGCTTCTGTTAGGTTAGAAGTAGCAAGATTTATATTATCCGTTTCAGATTTTACGTCCGAGAGAATTCTATCAAATTCGCTGGCAATAGACTGCATAGAAGTTTTTAGGGCTTCAACATGTTCAAACATCATTTTGCCTGCAAGCCCTGTTTGTTCTATCGCATTTTTTATAGCCCCAGAGTAAGAAGAGGTTTGGTTTGCAATAGAGGTTTCAAGTTTGGCAAGATTGCCGGAGCTTGTTTCAAGCACCCTTTGTAATAGTAAGTTTGCATCATTTAGCTTCTTAAGAGCGTCATTAACATCGCTCATTATTTTATTAGAGGACTGCGCCATAAGCTCCTCAGATTTTTGTGCGGCTTTAGCCAAAGCTTCAAGCAGCACATTGGAGTGGCTTTTTAGTGATGATTCTAATTTTTCCTTATTATCTTCTATAATATTGGCAAATTCGTCGCTCTGCTTTACAACAACTTCATTCATTTCAGTTAGTTTTTCGCCCAATCCTTTGGCCGTATTTAGGGCTTTAATCTCAACCAGATCTTCAATATGGCGTGCGGCTTCCTTTATTTCCTCAAGAGCGGTGCGAACGGCTATATCCATGCGTGAGGCGGTTTGTTCAACATCGCTAGAGATAGTTATTGATGCTTTGGTAAGGGAAGTTCCTATTGTTTTTTCTATATTTGTTGCACTTTCTTCAAGATCGCTCATAGATTGAGATATTGAGCTATGAATATTTTCATTTAGCGCTGCTAAACGATCCGCCGTAATATCAACGCGAGCGGTAATTGCCTCAGGCAGAGTGCCAAGCCTATCGTCTACCATGTCGGCAATTGATTTGCGCGCCTCATCAACACTATGCTGAATAATATTGGCAGTTGAATTTGCGCTTTCCTCAACCGAGCTGGCGGCTTTTTCTATTTGTGAAGAAAGGCCAGATTTGGCATCTTCCAGCCGGCTAATTGCTTGTTCCACTTGCTCTCCGACATGTTGGTTTATCTCGGATACTTGTTCGGATACTACTTTAGTTAGATCATTTGTGCGCATTTGCATCGTTTCAGAAATAGAGCGAACGGCATTATTAGTATGAGAGCGGATTTCCTGCGCGTGCCCATCAATAGTTTTTGCTATTGAACTGGTGCGTTCTGATATGGCATTGGTTAAATTATCGCTTTTTTCTGATAATATCTCATTAAGGTGAGAGGTTTTCTCATCCAAAGCGGATTCTAAACGATCGGCATTTGAGTTAAAATTCTTGCTGTGATCCTGAAGGGAAATAATTATTTTTTCTCCCTTATCGCCAATAATGGCGTCTATATCATTAAGTCTTGAATCAAGAATTAGTGAAACTTCACCGACCTTTGCCTCTATGCCAGAGAGGGTCTTTGTTCCAGCTTGTTCAAGTAAATTTTGTGTTTGTCCCGCTGCTTCATCTATTGCGGAGCTTATTTCTATGAGCGCCGAATTAAGGCGAGAATCCATATTGTTAAATCTGATAGAAAGGGATTCATCCAGCCTTTGCGAAGTTATATTCAATTCTTGAGCAGCATTTTGTGCGGAACTATCAATGGTTGCAGCAATATCTTCCCCAATGGATTTTAGATTATTATCTATCTCAATACCCTTATTTTCCAACTCGGATATGATAAATGAGCCTGTTTGTTTCAGATTATTATTTAATTGTTGTGATTGTTGCTCAATGGTTTGGGTAAATGAGATTGTCGCATCATTAAAACTATTATTTAGTGCCCTCATTCTTTCTTCAAGAATTTCATCTAACCTTTCTGTGCTATTTTCAATTTGCGCATTCAGATCTGTGGACTTATTCTCCATAAGGCTGATAAAGTCTTCTGTTTTTTTGGTTAGACTATTATCTAACATGGTAAGGGAGGCGTTTAAATTTTCTTTCGCTTTATTTGAACTTTCTATAATTGAGCTGACTAAGGAATTTCCTGTATTTTCTATTTCCCCAACCATCATTGAATGGGCATCGGTTATGGCGTCGCGAACGCGCTCTGAATCGGTTACTACAGCCTCGCGTTGAGCTGCGAGCTCCTGAATGAGTGAGCGTATTCTTATTTCACTATTGGAGTAAGTGTTCTCAAGCGAAGTTACTTCATTATGCACCATAACTTCTAATTCGCCCGCGCGTGAAACTGCCCGCTCCAAGCCTTCTTCAAGCGCATTTACTTCGCGTCTAACGGCCTGACTGACTGTAGCAATTTTTTCGGCAGCATTTGCCTCCGGTTCACTAAGGCGAATGGCAGCTTCAGTCATAGAATTGGCCGCAAGGCGCAAATCTTTGGCTCTGCGTAAAAGAATAGCGATAGCAAAAAAACTTAAAATTGGTAAAATTGTTAGGGCTAAAAATGTCAGAAACTCGTTGGAGATGACCAATTTTGATAATAGTTCCGGATTTAATAATTGCTCTGACCAATTTACCCAGCCCACAAAGAACATTAAAGATAACCATAAAACAGATAAAAGGGTTGCTATCCACAATGGAGCAGAAGAGGAGCTGGTTCTTATTTTTGTATAGAATTTTGATCTGGCTAATAATCTGTCCTCATTGGCTGGCGTGTTAGTTTTCTTATAGATTTTCTTTGCAGTCTGTTCCCTATCATTAATTCCGCTTTTAGCATTTTGATCAATAGCGGATTTTTGTTCTTTGGTAGATTTTTTGCTATCATTTTCAAGTATGGAATCCTTTAGGGCGTTTTCAACCGCTGAAAATGCCAATGCCGCCGGATCGGTATTATTGCTAGAAATATTCTTTTGAACCTTAATTTCCTTGCCCATAATCTTTTACAACTCTTACTTTATCTGCTTCATTCTGAGCGAAACGAGTTGAAAGACTATCATCATATTTATGTTTGACGAAAATGCCCCACAACGAAAGACACATATTGCCGCTAGAATTTGTCCGAAACTTCTTGCCAGTCAAAATCTTGCCAGTCAAATCTGCACCCCACGCTACAACCCGCGCCGCCGTTCGCTGGTATATTTAATCCACTTATATACTATATATACTATCTGTCCTCCGAACAGAATAATTTATTAATAAATGGTTAACGCAGTAAAAATATATCTAAAAAACTATCTCTTGGCAACCGAAACAGGCAAATTTAATCTGTGGATTTCGAAAATTAAGCCAGTGTTCATATTGATATGCTATATTTTGCGTAAAATTACATACCCAAATCAGTATTTAGTAAAGGGTTTAGAAAATGGCCAATTCCTCCCCAGCGATTTTACCTGATAAAAAAAATGACAATTACGCGCAAAATAGGATTATTGATTTAGTGTTTTTGTGTAATAAAACTATGGGTGATCCCAATCTGGAAATAGAGATGCTAAAACAATTTAATAAGAGGGCTAAAATTTCTTTGCGGGTAATTTTAGGCGATAGTAGCGATAATGAAATAAAATCACATCTTTCTTTGTTAAAGGGTGCAGCCAAGTCAGTAGGAGCAAAGCCAATAATGCAAAATATTGGCAAAAATGAAGATTTTTTCCAGCTAAATGGCTATTTTGAACAACATATGTTAACAAATCTTGGACTTTTGGTTGAAGAGACAAGGCGGTTTATCGCAAAAATAATTTAATATAAGTTATCTATTTAGCTTGCAGAATATTGCTCATGCCTATATATGGAGCGATATATTGGGACGTAATATAGCGGAATTATTATGACAAAAATAATCTTCATTGAACCAAATGGCGAGCGCAAAGAAGTTGAGGCCGAAAATGGGGCAACTATTATGGAAGTAGCCCTGAAAAATTCTATTTCTGGTATTATAGGGGAATGCGGGGGGGCGTGTACTTGCGCAACCTGCCATGTCTATATTGATAAAGACTGGCTGGAGAAGGCAGGGGAGCCATCGGGTTGTGAAGAAGATATGTTGGATTTTGCGTGGGAGGTTCGCGATGAGAGCCGCCTTTCATGTCAAATTAAAGTGAGTGATGAACTTGATGGCATAATTATTCATGTTCCTCAAAAGCAGGGTTAGACTGGTGTTGGTATAGAAGTGCAAATAATTTTAGCATATTTCTAAGTCTATTATCGGGTAACTAATTATATGCTTGCCATTTTGTGCGTTTAATTTGAATATATTGGGTTGCGGTTTCATCATTTAGAATTGTTTGTTAATCAAGAAGGAATAAAATGCCATATTCATTAAAAGCTATTGGGTTTGGCGCGGCAGCAGTCATTATTACTATGATAGTTGGTGAATATATATTTGACCTTTTACAAATTGAGGTTAGCTCTTTAATGTTGGGCGCCATAGCGGGTATGGTCGGTGCCTATGTGATAATGCAGGTTGACAATAATAAAGATAAGAAGTGAATTAATGACAAAATCTGAAATTTTAACCGATATAGTAATTATTGGTGCTGGCCCTGTGGGGCTGTTTGCTGTATTTGAATTGGGATTGCTGGATCTTAAATGTCATTTGATTGATATTTTAGACCGTCCCGGAGGGCAGTGTGCCGAACTTTATCCTGAAAAGCCTATTTATGATATTCCTGCTTTTCCGGTTATTTCCGGGCAAGAATTAACCGATAATCTTATGAAACAAATTGAGCCCTTTAAGCCGGAATTTCACTTTAATCAAATGGTTGAAGTGGTAGAAAAACTACCAGATGGGCAATTTATTGTCAAAACAAATGAGGGAAAGGTTTTTAGGTCTAAAGTTGTAGTTATTGCGGCGGGGGGTGGCTCTTTTCAGCCCAAGCGCCCGCCAGTTGAAAATATTGAACAATATGAGGGTAAATCAGTGCAATATGCTGTAAGGCGTATTGAGGATTATCGTAATCAAGATGTGATGATTGTTGGGGGAGGTGATAGTGCGCTAGATTGGGCGTTGAACTTACATTCTATAGCAAAATCCCTAACTCTGGTTCATCGGCGCGATGTATTTAGGGCTTCCCCTGCTTCTGTAAAAGAAATGTTCAATCTGGTTGATGAAGGAAAAATAAATTTTATTTTAGGGCAAATTGCCTCGCTTGAGGGGGAAAATGGGCAATTAAGCGCGGTAAATATTAAAACCAAAAATAGCGAAATGAAAAAAATTACCACCAGCCGCCTTTTACCTTTTTTTGGTCTTACAATGAAACTTGGGCCGGTCGCGGATTGGGGATTAGAATTAAATGATAATTTGATTGTTGTTGATACAGAAAAATTTGAAACTTCTATTAAAGGCATTTTTGCCATTGGTGACATAAATTACTATCCCGGAAAATTAAAACTTATTCTTTCGGGTTTTCATGAAGCAGCCCTGATGGCGCAGGCGGCAAAAAAAATTATCAATCCTGATGAAAGGCTCATATTTCAATATACTACTTCATCAACAAAGCTACAGAAAAAATTAGGTGTGAAATGAAAATTTATGTAACAGATTATGATGGTAAAACTCATAAATTAGAAGCGCTTGAGGGCTGGCGTATTATGGAAATAATACGTGATTGGGGTTTGGATATGCGGGCAGAATGTGGCGGTGCCTGCGCCTGCGCAACTTGTGAAGTTTATATTGATGAAGAGTGGCTGGATAAAATACCTCCCGCAAGTGAGGAAGAAGAAAATATGTTAGATCAGGTGCCAAATGTTGAGAGTAATTCACGCCTTTCCTGTCAGCTCTTGATGAGTGAACAGCTTGATGGATTAAAACTAACCTTAGCGCCTAATTCTAAAAGCAAATAGCTAATGGAGTTGCTAAATTTCTTACCATTTATATTAACATTAGCTATTTTTGCTTCGGTACCGGGTCCGGGAGTTGCGGCGTTGGTTGGCAAGGCGCTTGGCTCTGGCTTTTATCCGGCACTATATTTTTTACTTGGGCTTATTCTGGGCGATATTACCTATTTAACATTAGCCATTTTGGGGCTTGCCGCCATTAGTTCCATATTTGCTTGGTTTTTTGTTATTATTAAATATTTAGGAGCTCTTTATTTATTATTTTTAGCCTATAGATTTTGGCATTTTGGATTAGCCAAAGAGCAAATAGCAAAGGATAAGCAAAAGGGTTTTTCAATAAATTTTATTACTGGTTATTTGATAAGTTTAAGCAATCCAAAGGTGATTATTTTTTATTTAGCTTTATTGCCTAGCGTTGTTAATTTGGCAAATGTCAGCTTAAACGATTATTTAATCTTGATTAGTTTAACCGCAATGGTTTTATTCATTGTGATAATGCCCTATATATTGCTGGCAACGGGGGCAAAAGAATTGTTACGTTCAGAACGATATAATATTTTTTGGGGTAAAATTGCGGTCAGCGCTATGGCCGGAGCGGGTGCATTTATTATTTTAGAAAATAAGCTATTATTTTTAGAAAATAGGCTGAAATTTGGTGGTTGTTTGTGAAGAATTTTATTATTCAGAGGTCAGAAGTCGGGAGACGAAAGGCTCTTGGTATGATGAACCATGAAAAACTAGTTTTATAAGGCTATTGACTGGCAATTTTATTAGATAAGCGGGAGAAATATATGGGGTATGCAAGATCATCCGCCGCTCTCTAATCGCTTAATGGCCGTAATCCATAATATTAAATTTATCAAGCCTTTTTGGCTTACAATCCGAATGGATCAATATTCCAAACATATATCAAAAATCGCATGAGGCTGCGTTCGATCAAATATTTTACTCTTTGGTTGTTAATGCGCAATATGATCAATGCGGATACTCTAGCCCATTTGCTTTGTTCCATTATTAAATAGCGAATTTATGCTAAAAATTACCAGTGAAAGCCAGACCAGAATAAAACTAATAAGACGTAGAATATTTAATTCCTCGTGAAAAATAAAAATGGCCGTAAGAAAATGTAAAGTTGGCGCGACATATTGCACCATTCCAATGGTAGTAAGGCGCAAGCGCCTTGCCGCATAAGCAAACATTAATAAAGCACCAGCGTTTAAGGGACCGGTAAATATTAAATAATTCATTTTTACTATATCTAAGTGAACGCCAAAACCAGATAGGATTATGCTATAAAATAAATAGCCTATGGCAAGGGGCAGCATTAATAATGTTTCAATAAATAAGCCGAGAGCAGAGCCAACCGCTGCAATTTTACGCAAATATCCATAAAATCCAAAAAGCAGAGCAAGGCTAATTGCAACAAAGGGGAAACTTCCCAGCCCCATAGATTGGATAATCATCGCTATAATCGCAATTATTATCGCTAACCACTGCCAATAATTATGTCGCTCACCCAATAAAATCATGCCAAGCGCGACATTTACCAGCGGATTGATAAAATAGCCTAGTGAAACATCCAGCACTTTATTATTTTCAACTGCCCAGATAAAAATTAGCCAATTCACTCCCAATAAAGAAGCAGAAAGAAAGGTAATAATTACAACCCTTTTATCTTTAAGGGAAGTTTTTACTTCCTTCATGCTTCCTTTTAATTTTAGAACAAGGCCGACAAATATAAATGACCAAATAACTCTATGGGCAACAATTAGAGGTGCCTCTACCCCATCTAAAAGCCGAAAAAATAAAGGAAAAACCCCCATGTGCCATAGGCGCCGAGCGCTGCTAAAAAGCCCTTTTTTGTTTTAGTTTCTTCATTTTTTGGCATAATATTTTGCTTTCCATTTTAGCCTTTTCTTAGGGCTAGAAGATCTTTTAACCCCCATTTTGATTTGTATCAAAGCAAGGAGCCCGCCTGGCTATAGCATGTAGTTACAATAATAATAACAGTTAAATGGAGAAAAGATGAAGCCAGCTACGACTTGGATATTAATTACAAATGGAGCTAGGGCGCGCGTGTTGGGACATAAAACTATCGGCACAAAACTATATGAGGTAGAGGGCATGGAATTTTCTGATGATGTGCTCTCTATTTCACAAATAATGGCCGATAAGGCCGGAAGAGCCTTTATTTCTATGAGCCCGGCGCGCTCTGCTATGCAGCCAAAAACAGATCCTGTTGCTAAACGCGAAGCTGATTTTATTCGTCTTATCGCCTATATTTTAGATGAAAAATATCGGAATAATTGTTTTGATAGGCTAGTGATTTTTGCCTCTAAGCGGGCAATGGGAGATTTAAGAAAAATGCTTAGTGAGGATGTAAAGGGAGCAATCATTGCGGAAATTTCTAAAGATTTGACAAATGTGCCGGATAAAGAGATTGAAAAACATCTAAAAAATGTGATGTTGATTTAGCCGATTGGGTGATTGCTCCTTTTTTCGCATAATGACCGTAGTTATATTGCGCCCTGCCGCTGTTAAAGCGGCGCAAATGGGCACAATGTTTCATTTACAAATAATCACATCTGCATGAAAAAGCGGCGTTGCCAAGAACGGAAATCTGGAATTAGAAGTCGGGGGGTGGGGGCAGTGGGCAGTGGGCGGAAATATATTAGTTTCAATTTGTGGGGCGGATGATGAGGGTGGTAACAACTATTTCAAAGTCTTTGCTGTTACACCTGACTACCTCTCATCGTCATATCGGGCTTGACCCGATAATCCATTTCTCCATCGCAACCCTCATGGATCCTCGCGTCAAGCACGAGGATGACAAAAGGGGCAAGATATTCGATACCCCATCGTCATCAACTCAGTTGATTAAATAAACATTATCTCTGATTTTTGCATTAGCAATGACGATGATTTTTCTAGCTATTGCGGTGATAGCGACTATTGGTTTTTTGCCATTTTGCACCAATTTTTGATAATGAAGTTTTAGTTTCTCATCATGCTTTGTAGCGCTTAAAGCCGCCATGAACATTATTTGACGGCTTTTTGGTCGTCCACCTTTAACAAAGCGATATTTGGCTTTTGCCCCACTTTCATTAGCTCTTGGCGCAAGATCTGCTAGGCTGGCAGCCTGTTTTCCACTCATTTTTCCCAACTCTGGCATGATAGCAACAAGGATGCGTATGGTTTGAAGAGCGACGCCCACAATAGACTTTAGAACCCGTGCTTTGGCTTGCATTTCTTTGTCTGCCTTAATCAGCTTATCAATCATTTCCTCAAGCATTTCTATTTGGCGTTGCAATGTTGTATGAGGTTCTTACACCTGCCGTCATCATGATCGAGCACCCATGCACATGAGGCAGTTGCAAATAGGCCTCATGTGCAAATTCAATAGACAATTCTGGCGCAGCCCGTCGGCGTGAGACGTAGGAGAGTCGGAATCCAGTAGCCCCTTGTCTAACGGGCTTAGGGCTCATAAACCCACTATGGCGCTTGGCTCTGGCATTTCTGGATTGCGGGTCAAGCCCGCAATGACTGCGAAGCGGAGAATTGCGGCTGTTTTGAGAGCTCACGCCGCGCAGGCTCTTTTATGCGCTCACGCCGCGCAGGCT
>WFXU01000025.1 GCA_015490455.1 Hyphomicrobiales bacterium | reverse complement strand
ATCTTGTGCAAATTCTTGACGATCAGAATATCCCAAAAAAACCAGTTGGCCGTTTATTTTCTACCCACCAACTGCTAGCAAAATCTCCAAAAAAAGCAAATAATTAGTTCACTCAGGAAAAATTTTTATTCAGAAGTCGGAAGTCAGAAGTCGGAAGTCAGAAGTTGCAAAAATATCCATCAAAATTGCAAGAAAACTACATAAGGGGAGGCAAATCTTACAATATTAAATGCCCAAAAGAAGCAAAATATTAAGAAATATCAATATATTAAAATTCTCACAGACGACTAATTAATAGATGCAAGTAGTGATTCGATAAATGTTCTATCTTCACCAAATGAAGGTGTGCGGCGAGTTTCAATAGTAATTAATTTGCCATCTTCAAGCCCATAAATGGCCTTATCCTTAACGCGGCGGTTTTTGTCAAAATAAATGGCTAAAACCGTCCTGCTTTTAATAGTTTTCAGACCAAAAGCGGTTTCTTCAATTCTGGTTTCAACATAGTAAAATGCATTCTCATTTGCAAAACTGCTTTTAGTTTGAGGTGAGCCAAGCACGGCAATGACCAAATCTTCGCTTTGTCCTTCCCTAATTTGCTCAAGAGCGCTTGGGGGAATGGAATATCCCTGAGTGCGCGTATTAACAAAGCTACTACAACCATAAAGACTAACAGTAATTATTATGATGATTATTATTTTACTAAATTTACCAAAAATCTCGCTGGCTGACATATATATATCCTTAAATATTAAATTCAAAATTATTTCATCTATTAATTACTGTGCAAAATAGATAAATAAGATATTCCCTTTATTTTAGCCGTCTAATACTATGTTTGGCAAGCTACTAATATAGTTAATCTAATAACAAATTCTCAATATAAACAAACATGATCTGGCCATTTAGAAAAAAAATCAAAAATGAACACCATCTTTATGCAATCTACAATTCCATTGTGGCACAATCTCGGCAGGAAGAATTTTATAAAAATATGCAAGTAACAGATAGTGTAACTGGCAGATTTGATATGATTTCTTTACATATGATTTTGGTTTTGCGGCGGTTACGTTCAGAAAATGCCGAAATTAAAGAATTTTCACAAAATTTATTTGATTTATTTTTCAAAGATATGGACAATTCTATCAGAGAGATGGGGGTTAGCGATATTGCTGTTCCAAAGAAAATTCAAAAAATGGGTTCATTATTTTATGGTTTTTTAGGCAAATTAACCAACTCCCTTGATAATAATGATGAAAAAGAGCTGGTAATTGTAGTTAATAATAATATTTATGACGGTAAAGATAGAAAAAATGCTGAAAAACTTTCAAAATATATTAGTGAAACGGTAAAATTACTAAATAAGCAAAATCTAGAAGATATTATTCTAGGAAAAATTTCATTTATAAAATTTGGTAAATAATATTATGTCCCAACTTGTCCCAATATTAAATGCAATAATGCGTGTGGACAATCTTCCTGATGAGGGTAGATCGCTCAAAGTGATGGCAGATAAGAAGCAATTAGAAAAAATTGCAAACTATCTGCAAATAGAAGAAGTTAGAGAATTTTCTGCAGAAATTAATGTCAGTCCAATTAAGGATGGTTTTATTGTTAGGGGTAAAATGCAGGCAACAATAATGCAGCCAAGTGTAATTAGTTTAGCCCCAGTAATTCAGCAGATAGAGGAAAAATTAGAGCGAATATTTTTATTTGGGCAGGAGCCAGAATTTAAGGAAAGCGCAGAATCAGAAATTTTTATAGATTTAGAAGGTGACGATCTGCCTGACTATTATAATGATGTGGAGGTTGATTTTGATGGATTTTTTCTTGAAAATCTGGCTTTGGCGATAGATCCTTTCCCTAAAAATAGTGGAGAAAAATTTGAATTTATAAATGAAGATGAGGATAAAGAAAAAAATTCACCATTTTCCAAATTAAGAGATCTTAAATTTAATCAATAATCATTCGCTATATAGCTAATATAATTGTTAAATATGTAAAAAATTGTGTATAGCTGGCTATATGCTATGCAATTTGGATTTATGATTCGATTAAAGGTTAGGCAATTATGAAATTAGCAGAAAATTGCATAATGATTAATATTGCTTAATAATTAATAATGATGGGAATAAACCAAGTAGGCGGAGAGATTGAGCGGATTGGCAAGTCAAACAGGTCAAGAGAATATATTAAGCAGGCAAATTAGCAGATAGATAATATAAGCAAAATGAGTGAGATAGTTACAATTTCAGTTGATGCAATGGGTGGAGATAGGGGGCCTGATGTTGTCTTACACGGTGCTTCGCTTTTATTTGCTAATCATAAAAATGTTCGTTTTATATTTCATGGGAAGCAGGAAATATTAGAGCCTTTATTAAAAAAATATCCCTCCCTTATTTCCATTTCACAAATATTGCATGCTGAAAAAACTATCGCAATGGATGAAAAACCAAGCAGGGCTCTGCGTCAGGGCAGGGGCTCTTCCTCTATGTGGCGCGCACTTGAAACTGTTAAGGAAGGTAAAGCAGAAATTGCAGTTTCAGGTGGCAATACGGGCGCCCTAATGGCTATGGCGACCTTTTGCCTTAGACCAATGCAAAATATTTCCCGCCCCGCAATAGCCGCCATTTGGCCTTCATTGCGCGCCGATATTATTGTTTTAGATGTTGGGGCAACGGTTGCTGGGGACGCGCAACAATTAGTGGATTTTTCAATTCTTGGTAGCGCTTTAGCCAGAGCGCTATTTAATCTTAAGGAGCCAACTATTGGTTTACTTAATGTTGGCGTTGAGGAAGTAAAGGGGCTGGAGCAGGTTAAAGAGGCCGCAAATATATTAGCAAAGGCAAAAAATGCCGGTTTTCGCTATCATGGTTTTGTTGAGGGAGATGATATTGGTAAGGGCACGGTTGATGTTGTGGTAACCGAAGGCTTTAGCGGTAATATTGCACTTAAAACAGCAGAGGGAACAGCACGTCAGGTTGGGGCATATTTACGCGATGCGTTAAAGGCAGATATATTTTCTATGTTGGGATCTTTTTTTGCGGCGAAAGCGCTTAGAGCGTTAAAAAATAAGATGGATCCACGCAATAATAATGGCGGAATATTTTTAGGGCTAAATGGAATTGTAATAAAAAGTCATGGCGGAACAGATGAAATAGGATTTAAGAGCGCGCTTGAATTGGCCTATGAAATGGCACAGGATAATTTATTAGAAAAGATAAAAGAAGGTGTTAAATTGTTTCCTTCACAAAATGTTCAACAAGATGTTCAACAAAATAATAATAAGGATTAATAGTGAATTCTATTCCAGTTAGATCTGTAGTTCTTTCTGTTGGCGCATATTTGCCCGATAATATTGTTACCAATGAAGAATTATCCAAAAAGGTTGATACAACCAATGAATGGATTGTGCAAAGAACCGGAATTTATGAAAGAAGAATTGCAAAGAAAAATGAATATACTTCTGATTTAGCCTTTAATGCTGCTAAAGAAGCGCTAAAAAACGCCAATTTACAGGCAAAAGATATAGATTTAATTATTCTTGCTACCACCACTCCAGATTTTACTTTTCCATCCACCGCCGCTTTAGTGCAACAAAAATTGGGCATTCATCACGGTGCTGCTTTTGATATTCAGGCGGTTTGCTCTGGCTTTGTTTTTGCTTTGGCTACAGCTGATAGTTATATTAAAAATAATATGGCAAAAAGAGTTCTGGTGATTGGAGCTGAAACTATCTCGCGTATAATTGATTGGAGCGATCGCACAACTTGCGTTTTGTTTGGTGATGGAGCGGGAGCAATGATTTTGGAAGCGCAAAAAAGCGAAGAAGAAATTGGCGTTCTTTGTTCTTCCTTACGTTCAGATGGAGATGAATGGAATAAGCTCTATGTTGATGGTGGGGTTTCTAGAACGGGAACGGTTGGCCATGTTAAAATGCAGGGACGGGAAGTTTTTAAGCATGCTGTTGGTATGATTTCTGACGTGGTGATAGATGTTTTAGAACAGGGCGGATATAAAACAGAAGAATTAGATTGGTTTGTTCCCCATCAGGCTAATAGGAGAATAATAGAGGCGGCGGGGAAAAAATTAAATATTCCTCTTAAAAAAACCGTAATAACAGTTGATAGACATGCCAATACTTCTGCGGCGTCTGTTCCTCTTGCTTTAAGCGAGGCTGTTGGTGATGGCCGTATTAAAAAGGGCGAATTAGTTATGATAGAGGCAATGGGCGGTGGATTTACTTGGGGTGCTTCACTAATTCGTTGGTAAAGTCAATTGACCTAACGATATGAAAGGTTTATCCTTTTGCTGGTTTAGAAAAGCTAGATAAATTAAATAGGGGGAATTATGGCAAAAAAAACTGTCACAAGAGCTGATCTGTCAGAAGCCGTATATCAAAATGTTGGTCTTTCAAGAACCGAATCGGCTGAGTTGGTGGATAGAATGTTTGAGCTAATGAGCGAGGCACTAGAAAAAGAAAATATCGTTAAATTATCCTCTTTTGGCTCTTTTCATGTGCGTAAAAAAAATGAACGTATTGGGCGTAATCCCAAAACAGGAGTGGAGGTTCCAATTTCACCAAGAAAAGTTCTTGTGTTCAAGCCAAGCAATATATTGAAAGATAAGATTAATAAATCTATGTTGGGCAGATAGGGCCTTATTTTGCATTTAATTTTGCAAAAATAATTGGAGATGTTTAGTGGAGAAATCGGCAGAGGCTTTTCGCACTATTTCTGAAG
This sequence comes from Hyphomicrobiales bacterium, assembly GCA_015490455.1. Lineage (GTDB taxonomy): Bacteria > Pseudomonadota > Alphaproteobacteria > Rhizobiales > Devosiaceae > S141-66. The sequence continues at coordinate 13,042 of WFXU01000025.1, read as the reverse complement.
CGGCAAAGGAATTAAAACTTCCCCAGCATGTATTGCGTTTTTGGGAAACCAGATTCTCACAAATCAGACCATTAAAAAGGGGCGGGGGGCGCCGTTATTATCGTCCCGAAGATGTTTTATTGCTAAAGGGAATACGTCATCTTCTTTATGATAAGGGTTTTACGATTAAGGGGGTGCAAAAGGTTCTTAAAGAGCAGGGGGTGCGCGAGGTTATTGCCATTGGGCAAACGGGGGCGATTGAGCCGGTTACTGTGGCTGATGCCGATTCTGAGCTTATTAATATTCCGTTCGGAGCGGGAGAGGGAAGCGGCTTAAGCAAGCAAGATTATGATAAGTTAAACGGCGTGTTAAAAGATTTGCTTGAAATGAAGCGGGTGCTTGATAGGGCTAGGGAATAATCTCACCATCTAAACCTCCTTTAATAAATTGCTATATTGAAAAAATTTTTCTTGCACCAAATTGAGCCTTTGTTTATGTCACATTTGTCGGGGCGTAGCGCAGTCTGGTAGCGCATTTGTCTGGGGGACAAAGGGTCGTCGGTTCAAATCCGGCCGCTCCGACCATTTCAGGAAATATATCATTTGTAAAATAATTTAATGACACCAAAACAATTAGAAAAACAGCTCCATCTTTGGCATAATCTTAAAGGAGCTAAAGCAACTCTTCTAAATTTATCAGAAAATCATACTTTTTTGCTCAAAGCACAAGATGGCACTAAACATATTATCCGTGTTCATCGCCCCCTTTATCAAACCTATCAGGCGATAAATAGTGAACTTTGCTGGTTAAGAGCACTTAACGAAGATAGCGGATTAAACCTTATAAGACCTATCAGTGGAGTTGATGGTAAATTTGTGCAGCAGGTTAATATTAACGAAGAACAACAGACTTATGCTGTTCGCTTTGCCTTTGAGAATGGAAAAGAGGCAGAATGTGAGTGGGATGAAGATCTATTTGCTGATTTGGGATATTTTGCGGCAAATTGTCATAATCATGTAGAAAAATGGGAAAAACCAAAGGATTTTATTCGTCCAATATGGGACGAGAACACAATATTAAATGAAGATGGAATATGGGGAGATTGGCGAAAAGCACCTAATGTTACGGGAAAAATAAGAAAAATATTGCAGGAATTAGATAAAGTTTTACGCCTTAGATTGCGCCAATATGGCAAGGAAAGTGATAGGTTTGGCTTAATTCATGCCGATATGCGCCTTGCTAATATTCTAATTAATAATGGTAAAACTAGGTTAATTGATTTTGATGATTGTGGCTTTGGTTGGTTTGCCTATGATTTTGCTGCTGCTATTTCTTTTTTTGAAGATAGTGAAAAAATCCCCCAATTAAAACAAATATGGCTTAAATCCTATCGTCAATATAGAAATTTTTCAAAAAAAGATGAGGCAATGCTAGATAGTTTAATTATGCTTAGAAGAATGGCACTTTTGGCTTGGATTGGCTCGCATTCTGAAACAGAATTGGCCAGAAAATTAAAATATAATTTTGCACAAAATACCGCAAAAATGGCTAAAAATTATCTTAATGGGAAACTTTATATATAGGCTGGCTTTGCCCCTATTTGTTTGGGTGAAATAATATTATATCCCGCGCTTACCCCCCAAATTAGCCCAACCAACAAATAATAAAGACGCCAGTGATCAATATCAATAATTGCCGCCTCTATCATTAGGGGGATAAATGTTGATATTAACGGTATCATTAGACGTCTGTTTGGCGAGCGTTTAATAATTGCGCTTAGCCCCTTTTTTATTGTTAGGAAAGTAATAATTAAAAATACTATTCCGCCCCCCCAGCCATATACATGAAAAATATTGGCATAAGTATTATGCGGCTCTTCCTTTATTCTGGTGGCAACAAATTCACCTGCACCAATTCCAAGCGGATTTTCAAGGGCGACTTCAAAGGCAAATTTTTGTCGGCCAAACCGGCTCATTTCTCCGCCACTATCATATTCTTGCACAAGTTGAGCGCGAATGGTGAATAGTTCCCCAACTGAAGGAATGCTGATTAATCCGGCAAGAGTGATTATAGCAAGAACGGCGCCGCCAATTGCCATTATTAGCATTCTGATTTTTTGTTTTATATTAGCTTCCAATAAGAAGTTGAAAGAAAAAACAAAAAAGGAAGATAATACTAATACTCCCCACGCCCCGCGTGAAAAGCTAAGAAAAATACCGATGAATAAAATTACAAAAAATATACTAGGCCAAACTATTTTTTCAATATTTCTAAGCAGAATATTTTGTAATAAAAACATTGCCGGAACCACTAAAAATGGACCATAAACATTTGGATCCTTAAAGAATGCCTTTGCTCTTCCATAGCGGGTAAAGATTTCTTCGCCTGGAATGATTCCTAAATAAGCTAGACTGCCAATTAGAGCAGCAATAATGGCGCTTAAAATCCAAGCACGCACAATATTGCGCATATTTTCAAAAGGATTATCAGCTACATAATTAGCTACAAAATAGGCAGTAAATAATAGAAAAAAGGAGATCATCGCATAGATTATCGCATCACTATAAGAGGCATATTCAACCTGAAAGGCGGCTATCAGGCCAAATAATACAAAAAATGCGAATAAAACTATAAGTCCAAAAGTTTTAACATGAATTCCAACGCGGGCAATTATGGCGATAAATAAAAGCGGAAAAAATAATAATTCATAGGGTGAGGGCTCATACATGACAAAGCTGCCAGAGAAAATCCAAAGAGCCACCATAAAATGTAATATTGGCTGGGCTATATTGCTTAGAGCCTTGCCAATATATTCACGATTTACTTCCTTTGCATAATTTATGTTAGAATATGTCAATATGCATTCTCACTTTTACTAATCAGCGAAATGGGGGTCATGAATAATATTTTTATGTCAAACCAAAGTGACCAATTTTCAATATAATAGAGGTCATGTTCAACGCGGCGAAATATTTTTTCCGGTGTGTCTGTTCCACCTCGCCAGCCATTAACCTGTGCCCAGCCTGTAATTCCGGGTTTGACCTTGTGGCGGGCAAAATAGCCGTCAATCAGTTCAGTATAAAGCTTATCGGGCGTTCTTCCTTCTAAAGCATGTGGGCGGGGACCAACGATAGAGAGTTCATTTTTTAACACATTAAATAATTGCGGTAGTTCATCAATAGAGGTTTTGCGGATAAATTTACCAACTCTGGTTACCCTATCATCGCCTTTAACAACGAGTTTTTTTGCTTCAGGGTCAAGTTTATCAGAATACATAGAGCGAAATTTATATATTTCAAAAATCTCATTATTAAAGCCATATCGTTTTTGCTTAAATATAATAGGCCCTTTACTATCCAGCTTAATAGCAATAGCGGTTAGTAACATAATGGGTGAGAAAATAATTAGAGCAATAATGGCTACCACCTTGTCAAATAGCCACTTAAAAACCAAATTCCAATCAGAAATTGGTTTATTCGCCATGTTAAATACTGCCACATCGCCAAGATATGAATAGGTATGTTTTTCAAAATTTATTTTGCTCATATGCGCACTTAGTCTAATATCAACGGGAAGCACCCATAATTTTGTGAGCATATATAATACGCGATTTTCTGCTGAAAGCGGTAGAGAAATAATGATTAAATCAATCTGGGTTCTACGCGCAAATTCAACTAATCCGGCAAGATTACCTAATTTTGGGCAGGCTGCCACAATATCTGGGGAGCGTTCATCCGAGCGCTCATCAAACAGGCCCAATAATTCAATATCATTTTCAGCGCCTCTTTTAATAGCATTGATTAAAAATTCTGCGTCGCTTCCCCCTCCTACAATAACTGTGCGCCGTTTTAACTTTCCCTTTTTAGTCCAATATCTTATTAATTCCCTGACCATTAAGCGATAAAGAGCTAGAAAAATTGCCCCCAAAATGAACCAGCTAACTAGCCATACTCTTGAAAGACTATCGGAAATTTTTAATAAAAAGGCCACGACCAATATTGTAACAATGACCGTGCTCCAACTTAATAAAACGCGCCCCAATTGCTTAGTAATAGTGCGATAAGTTCCTATTTGGTGAGTCAAAGAAATATTAAGTAAAATATTAGCGAATATTGTCGCTGATAATATTGCTACAATATATAAATTAAATGATCCATCACGAACGTAAATAAAATATATAAGAAAGCCTAATAGAGCGAGGAATATTGCTTCAACTAACTGAATTATACCGACAATAATTGCAGCAGAAATTGTTTTATCAACTGGTTTTGCTATTATTTCTTCAGCCAAAGCAGAGAGTTCAATTTTTTTCTCTTTTTGCTCGCTTTGACGTAATATATTGTCAATAATTGCCTTTTTTTTATCTGCCTCGAGCATAGTCGAATTTTGCTCCTAAATAAATAATCCTATATTTAGCAAATAAAGGAAAATTATTAAAAAATATTGCTATTTCTTCTTGTGCAAGCAGGAATAATAAAGAGTTTCAATTTTATTGACCATTAGGTTGGTGGAAAAATTTTTCTTTACATGCTTATATCTTATATCGGCTTCATTTTGTGCCTGTTTTTCATCGCGCAGGAAATTTTGCATAGCCCTTTTTAATGCTTCAACATTTGCTGGGGGGATTAATTTATCTTCTGTAGGGCCAAATATTTCATTTATTCCGCCAACTCTGGTTGCAATTATTGGGCAAGCGGCTGCCGATGCTTCCAAAACGACATAGGGTAGCGATTCTTTAAGTGAAGATACTACTAAACAGCGCCCCTTTGCTAATATTTCACGTGCCGGACGCACACCCGCTAATTCCACCCTGCCTTTTAGATCAGGCTTATTTATGCGCTCCACAATTTCATCATGAGTTTTTCCGCCTCCCGCTAAGATAAGGGTAGCATCTTTGCCATCTGGCCTTTTTACATCTGCCAGAGCGTCAAGAAGATAATTTATTCCTTTAAGATGGCGAAATTCACCAATAAAGGCAAAATCCTTAGCATTTTCTTGCGTTTTAACCTTTATAAATTCTTCTGCGGATAAACCATTATGAATAACCGGATTGGGGCAGGAAGGAGCGGTTATTTGCTTATAAAATTCCCTTTTTGCGTGTTCGCTTTCAAAAATAATAGCGTCGGTCTTTATTAGCATTATTTTTTCAGCCAAGCGAAACATTTTTCCTGCAAAAGAATCTTTATTATAATTTAATACGCCCCCATGTGGAGTATAGATTGCCACCGATTTTTTATTGCGTGCAAAACGCGCATTGACCGCTCCCTTTGCGCCGTGACCATGCAATATATCAACATTAAGAGATTTGGCTAATGAACGCATTTTTATAGGAGTTGTAATATCAGAGACGCTCAAAAGGCGGCTCATTGGCAATATATGATAGCCTAATTCTAATTTGTCTTTGACCTTATTTAATAAACCGTCCGATTGGGGATTGCTAAAAGTGCCATCAAGCACAATGCCTACCCTATGTCCGCGCTCAATTAGCCCCAAAGATAGATCTACAACGTGTCTAAATAAACCACCAATTGGAGAGCGCAATATTTGCAGAATATTGAGCGCTCTGTCTGCCAATTTTTCCTCCATTATTAAACATTATTAAATTAGAGCCAGCGTTCGCTTACAATAATTGTGTCTCCGGGTTGAATTGGGAAGTCAAGCTGCACCGAGCCTTTGATCATTTGCCGACCTTTTTTGCGATAAATAATGACAAATGATTTTTCTGCTGTTTGGGTAAACCCACCCGCCAAAGCAATGGCCTCCCTTACACTCATACCATAGGCATAGGGATATTGCCCACTATTTTTCACTTCACCCTGAATAAAAAATGGCCTATAGGTTGCAATTTCTACCGCGACATTTGGGTTACGCATATAGCCGCTGCTTAAGGCAGAAGAAATATTTGCCGCAACCTGATTTGTAGTTAAATTTCTAACTTTGACCTGCCCAACCAGCGGGTAAGATATTTCACCGCTATCGCTAACTAGAAAATTACCGCTCAATTCTTCATCGCCATATACTGTAACGCGGATAATATCACCACTATCAAGTAAATATGGACCGGCTGTTTCAACTAGATAGTTGGTTCCGTAAGGCTTAACGGCGCACGCGCTTATAGAAAAAGAAAGAAAAACGATGATAATCAGACGCAACAAAATCATAATAAACCCAAAAACTGCTTAAATCAGGCTTATTTAGAACTATTATGGTTAAGATAGTCCTTAAATTATTTTCTTTTTCTGTAAATTTTCATATTTCTTAACTGCTTGCTTACTATGTTTTGGCAAAAGGGGACTGGTTTAGATAAAAACGGCTGAAATTATGACTTACGAATATGTTGATGAAGCACGGATGGATATGGGCGCACTTGTTGGCTCTATCCTCCGCAAATTGCCGCGTATAATTTTATTAACCTCAATAATATTGGTCATTACATATATTATTCTCTCATTAATGACGCCGCAATATCGCTCTTCTGCTTCTATTTTAGTGGAGCCTCGTCAAAGCATATTTACGCGTGCGAGCGATGCGCCGACAAATAATAATTTTGGCGCGGATAGCACAACAGTATCTTCGCAAGTAGAATTAATTAAATCGCGTGATCTTTTAATGCGGGTTATAGAAAAAGAGAATTTGCGTGATGTGGCCGAATTTAATGGTAGCAAAACCTCTCTATTAGGTGCAATTTTAGGCTTATTACGCCCAGCTGAAGAAAAGAAATCACCTGATGAACGTGTCTTGCAGGCCGTTGCAAAAAACTTAAAAGTAACTCAATTAAGGGGAACCAGAGTAATTTCTGTAAGTTTTACTTCTGAAGATCCTGAACTAGCAGCAAGGGTAGCAAATTCCATTGCCAATATGCATGTGCAAAGGCGTGCTGAATTATCTGTGTCAGACACGCTTGAGGCCACAAGCTGGCTGGCAAGAGAAGTTGAAGAAATGCGTAAACGCGTAGCAGAAGCGGAAGCAGCAGTGGCAAATTACCGTATTAATAATGATCTGTTTTCTGGCTCAAATAATACTAATATTTTAGATCAGCAACTTACAGTTATTGCAACTCAAATTTCGCAAGCACAAGAGCGCAAAAACGAAGCTCAATCAAAGGTAGATCTGATAAGGGGGCTGTTAAAGCAGGGAAAATCCATTGAAACTTTACCTGATATAAGAGCTTCAACAACCATTCAGCGTCTTATTCAGGATAAGGCTAAATTACAGGGCGAAAGGGCGCAGCTTTTGGCAACTTTGCTGCCAAATCACCCAAATGTTCAATCTATCAGCGCGCAAATTGCAGAAATAAATAAGCAGATACGCAATGAAGGAAATCGAGTGGCCGATGCTTTGGCAGCAGAAGCGCAAATTCAGGCGCGTTTAGAGCAATCATTGAAGGATGAACTAACCCGCCTTAAGATGGAAGTCTCTGATGCAACAAAAGATAGCGTTACTCTTAATGAGTTAGAGCGTGAGGCTAAAGCGCAGCGCGATTTGTTAAATACATATTTAGTGCGTTATCGTGATGCTTCTGCGCGCACAGATGTCTCCTCATCCTTACCGGATGTGCGCGTGGTTAGCCTTGCCGCCCCGGCGATTACTCCTGTCTCACCGCAAAAAAAGCTCATTTTACTAGCCGTTGCTATAATCGCAGTTACTTTTCAAATAGTGCAGATAATTTCGGCTGAATTTATCTCAGGAAGGGCGATAAAATATGTAAAACAGCCAATTGTAATGCCCAATATGCCAACAAATCCATATTATCAGGCAGGATTTACTCCTTATGGTGCAGATTATCCTTCATTTGCAATGGGAGCAGAGGGGTCAGAGGCGGCAAAGGGAACAAAGGGGGCAGAAAAATCGGCCAAGCAAATGGAAGAAATAGCAAAAGAAAAAGAAAGGCAAAAAAACCAAAATATTGCTGACAATAATTACATGGCAGAAGTTAAAACAAATTTACAAAATATTGCTGCGCAAATTGCCAACGCAAACCAACAAATAATATTAGTAGCAACAATTTCTGCTAATGCTAATTCTTTGATAAAATCATTAAGTGCTAATTTACTTAATAAGGGAAAAAGCGTGATTGAAATTGATGCTGGCTCGCGAAAAATCACTTCTAATATAGGCTTTGCGGATTTATGCAATGGAAAAGTCGATTTTGGAGATATAATTCAGCGGCAAAATAAATCTGACTATGCCATAATTGAATGGGGGCAAGAGAAAAAATTAAATATTTATTCCCCCTATTGTGATACGCTTATTGCGGCGCTCAAAGAAATATTTGATTTAATAATTATAAATGTTGGAGAGGCGGGGATAAGCCCTTCAATTGCGGCCTTTGCAGATTATAAACCTATTGTGCTTTTGTCAGTAGATGGAAAGACAAGTCGCCTGATTTTGGAAAAGGTGATGGCAGATATAAGGGCGCTTGGTTTTAATCATATTGAGGTGATTATTACCGATGAGAATAAGGCAAGAGTTGCCTGATTTAGCTAAATTGTTGTGAGATATAGCAGATGGAACAAGTACGCTACGCTCTAATAAATGGTGCTTTTCAAATATTATCAATTAGTGGCTTATCACGTATAATTCGTTATTTTTCTTCTTGTAAGGGAGTAATTTTTGCTCTTCACCGGGTTTTGCCAGATAAATTTAGGCCTTTTCAACCCAACAGCATATTACAAATTACGCCCGAATTTCTTGAGCAAGCGATTTTAGCAGCTAGAGATAAATCTTTTGATATTATTTCCTTAGAAGAAGCAAGAGAGAGAATAATTAAAAAGGAAAAACAAAATCGCTTTGTGGTATTTAGTTTTGATGATGCTTATCGCGACAATCTAACCTATGCTTTACCTATTTTACGCCGGCACAATTGTCCCTTTAGCCTGTTTGTGCCAATAAATTTTGTTGAAGGAAAGGGAGTATTATGGTGGCAGTTACTGGAAGATATAATCAGGGAGAATAATAGGGTAATATTTGCAAATGAGGAATATTTAACCGAAAGTTTAGCACAGAAACATAAATCATATTATAAAATATACTGGCTAATGCGCTCAATGGAAGAAGAAAAAAGAATGAAAGAGACTGGCGAATTAGCAGCCAAATATAATATAGACACCGAAGAACATTGTAAGAAATTAATAATGAATTGGCAAGAGCTAGAAATTTTCGCTAATGAACCTTTATGCACTATAGGTGCACATACTGTTAACCATTATGAATTAAATAAGCTTTCATTAGAAGATGCCCGTTGGGAAATGCTGCGTTCAAGAGAAATTTTAGAAGAAAAATTTGGCAAAAGACCAGCCATTTTTTCTTATCCTTTAGGAACAAAACGTTCAGCCGCCATACGAGAATATGAACTGGCTAAGGAATTAGGATTTGCTATGGCAGTAACGACCAACCCTGGAGGTCTTTACCAAAAACACCAAGATCAACTACATCAACTGCCAAGAATTTCTCTTAATGGTCTATTTCAGAAAAAACATTATTTAGACGTTTTTTTCACTGGCGCTATTTTTGGTCGCTAGAGATTGTTGTGCTTAATTTAAGTATTTTTACGCAAAATTAATTATCACATAAAATTTTTGCCTCAAATTTATTATTAGACATTTCGGTTAATATCTTCTCCATAAATTAGCTTTAACTAACCTGCTCAGAGAGGGGGGATTGTGGGCTAATTAAATGAATATGACTATTATCAGGGAAATTTCTAGGCTGGTTCCGATTTTTCTGCTTGTTTTAGCAGTTGCTGTGGTCGCGCGTTTGGTCGCAAATAGTGGGGTAAATAATACTTCTCGGCAAAGCGCCGAAATTATCAGTTTTGAGTGGGCAGATAATATAATTAAGAACATCACAAATATTGAAGAAATACTAGATGGGAAAGAAATAGCTGATGAGCAAATTCTGTCTAATATGTCACTTTTGCAGCCGAAAGAAATAGTTGCTTATAGGATAATTGATAATTCTTCCATCGTCAGGTTGGAACTAACAAGTAAAAAAATGGAATTTAGCAATAAGCCTATGCTGGGTAAAAAAATAGACCTTCCTTTTAATGTCGTTAACGCAAATGGTAAACATCATAAATTGATCAGAATAGAAGAAGGGGGCAGGATAAGGAACGGATTTATTAATATTATACCCCTGATTAAAAATGACAAAAAAATAGGATATATACAAATATTCTATTTGGAAACCAGTATTTTTGAGAAATTTCGTTCTCAATTTTCTGACATAACATTTAGGTTTATTATTTTAATGCTCGCTGCATTTTTACTGCCGGCAATTTTATATTTACGCCGCACTGCGCAACTTGAAAGAGCTTCAAAACATTTACGCTATAGTGCCGAATATGATGATCTTACTGGTGCTTTGAATAGGGGAGCTTTTACCAGACTGATAGATAGGGAGTTAAAAATTGCAGCACAACGGGGATATTCTCTTGCTATTCACTATATTGATTTAGATAGGTTCAAAGAAATTAATGATACACGCGGGCATGAAGCAGGAGACGAAATATTAGCGCAAACAGCAGATAGGTTGAGAAAGTTGCTTGATCCGCGTGATGGCCTCGCGCGCATTGGCGGCGATGAATTTGTTATATATCAGCCATATTTTGTTGGTTCGTCCTGCAAAGCTGGTGAGAAGGCTAAACAAATTATAGAGTCATTAAATGAACCATTTATAGTTAAAAATATTGAAACTAGAATTGGCGCATCAGTCGGGACCTCGCATTTTCCTAAAGATGGTAAAGAGATTGACGAATTATTGCGCACTGCAGATTTAGCCCTTTATAGAGCAAAACAGTTAGGACGCTCAAGAGCTATTGAATTTGATAAATCTATGGAAGAAGAGCGCCAGTCTCGCCAGGAAATAGAGCAATTATTGCGTGCTGCCCTAAAGGATAATTTGTTTTATCTTGATTTTCAGCCATTTTACGACATTGACACAAATATGTTGCGCGGTTTTGAAGCGCTTTTGCGTATAAATGATAAAAATGGAAAGCCAATATCGCCCGCAATATTTATTCCGATTGCTGAGGATAATAATTTAATCAGCGAAATAGGGGCATGGGTGTTAAGAGAAGCGTGTAATATTGCCAAAAATTGGCCGAAACATATTATAGTTTCGGTAAATCTTTCTCCCAAACAGTTTCACACACATAATATGCCTAAATTGGTGGAAGAAGTGCTGAAATCTTCGGGTCTAAGTGCAAAACAATTAGAATTGGAGGTAACGGAAAGCCTATTAATTGCTGATCCCAACAAGGTGTTGCAAGAGCTTAACGCGATAAAACAATTGGGCGTTTCAATCGCTCTTGATGATTTTGGCACGGGCTATTCTTCTCTTAGCTATTTGTGGCAATTTCCCTTTAATAAGCTTAAGGTCGATAAGTCATTTATCAGTAAACTCGACAAGGATGGCTCTAAATCTCACGAAATTTTGTCAACAATAATAGCTTTGGGCAAAATAATGGATATGCAAGTAACTGCTGAAGGGGTGGAAACGCCTGAACAGGCAAAACAATTGCATAAATTTAACTGCGATTTGGTGCAAGGCTTCTTATTTTCGCGTCCGCTAAATATGGTTGACGTTGCAGCCGAAATAATCAAATCAGCTAAGATCGAAAAGGGCAGAAAGCAACTTTACGAGAGCAAAAAAGCTACACTATAATTTGCGAAAAGCAATTCTATAATTGCCGCTATATAATCGCTGCCTAACCTAATTATTTTCCTTAATGATTAAATTGCTCAGCCAGAAATATACTCGCGTAGCGCCGCAGCTTCCTTTTCGGTCATTTCAATTTTCCTTTTTACAACATCACCAATTGAAATCAAACCAACAAGATTATCATCTTCAACTACCGGCAAATGGCGAACTTTATATTTGGTCATAATATTCATGACTTCATCTATAGTTGCATCTTTAGAGCAGGTAAAAGGGTCTGCGGTCATACAAGACTTAATGGGAGCAACATAGATTGAGGCGCTATGATCTTCCATTTTGCGAATAATATCGCGTTCCGATAAAATACCCTTTATTTTATTATTATCATCAACAACCACAACCACACCAATATTAAAACTATTTAATATTTCAATCGCGTCATTGATTTTTTTATCTAAATTTATTGTGTGAACTAAATTTCCTTTTTCGGCTAAAATTTTTCTTACATTCATGTGATCCCCTCCACATTAGGGTGATCAATATGCCACAATTTGGCTCAAGAAGCAAATATCAGGAATAAATCAGGAAGAATGGCGCTTAAATGGTTGCAAAAAGCCAGAATTATATAATTTGCGCTATATGTTGCATGGGGTCGCTTGTTATTTGACTTGGAGAAATAATAATAATCACCGCTAATGTTGCTAATATGATGATTGCTAGAGTGCGAAATTTCTTCTGGCTAATTGCGTGAGTTTTTTTCATTAAACTTTTTATAAATGGTTGAAATATTATCATAAATATTTCAAACAGGAATGCGATAATAATTTGAATTAATCATGAAAAAGCGAAGGTTTTTTTAAGGCGATTTTGTGACAAGAACGAATTGGAAGGGGGGTATATAGATGAATTTTATTTCTAACTCATTAGAAAGAATGCGCCCCTCCGCTACAATATTAATTTCTCAAAAAGCGCGCGCTATGCGGCAAATGGGCGAAAATATTATTTCTCTTAGCGCGGGCGAGCCTGATTTTGATACGCCGCAAAATATAAAAGAGGCGGCTATTTTAGCTATTGAACAGGGAAAAACAAAATATACTAATATTGGCGGCATAGTAGAATTGCGCGCGGCAATAGCTGCAAAATTTAAGCGTGATAATAATTTAGAAATTCCCCTAGAGAATTGTTTTGTTTCAACGGGCGGCAAGCAAATTATATTTAATGCATTTGTTGCCAGCCTGAATAAAACAGACGAAGTTATAATTCCAAAACCCTATTGGGTTTCCTATCCGGAAATAGTGCGCTTTTGTGGTGCAAAGCCGATTTTTGTTGAGACAGACATAAATGACGGCTTTAAGCTGACCCCAAAGAAATTAGAGGCCGCAATCAGCTCTAAAACTAAGTGGCT
>WFXU01000024.1 GCA_015490455.1 Hyphomicrobiales bacterium | reverse complement strand
GGGAGAGTGAATGTGGGGCGTGGACTGTTGAGTTTATGCTAGGGTTAAACATTGTGTCATGCTGAGCAAGGCCAAAGCTTTTGTTGCAATTGATGTTAGAAGCCGCCCGCCACGCACACTATACTTTTTCCTCATAAATTCAACTTCAGATTTCTGGCTTCCGACTTCTGGCTTCTGATTTCTGATTTCCGATTTCTGAGCGATAAATCTTCACGACCGACTATACAATTTGGCGATAATTTTATAAATCTTCTAAATCAATATCCAAAATTGCCATTTGAAACATGAATGAACGATCTTCATCTTCATCATCTACATAAATAACACCGATAAATTCTTCGCCATTATAAACTTCACAAGAATCGGTTTTGCGAGGCCTAGCCTTAACCCTTATCCCCATATTACCAAAGGTCTTTTGCAGATAAGATTGTAATTTTTCAATTTCATCCCTGTCCAATTTTTTCCCCTCAAAATAATTACATTAATTATCTATTTCTGAATATTATCATCTATCATTTGATTCATCGCAAGCGCTGGATGTTTACAGCCTGCCTCACCAATTATTTTTGCTGGCACTCCGGCAACGGTCTTGTGTGCAGGAACATTTTTCAGCACAACAGAGCCGGCAGCAATACGGGCATTCTCGCCAATAGTAATATTACCCAATATTTTTGCTCCCGCCCCTATTAAGACGCCCGAGCTAACCTTTGGGTGTCTATCGCCATCTTCCTTGCCTGTGCCCCCAAGCGTTACCCCCTGTAAAATTGAAACATCACTACCTATTTTTGCTGTTTCACCAATAACAACACCAGTTCCGTGATCTAACATAATACCCTTGCCCATTGACACAGCGGGATTAATATCTACCTGAAAAATTTGCGAAGCACGGCTTTGTAAATAATAGGCCATATCTTTTTTACCCATTTTGAATAGGTGGTGGGCAAATCTATGGGTCTGAATTGCCTGAAATCCCTTAAAATATAAAAATGGCTCTAATAAACGATTACAAGCTGGATCTCTCTCTTTAGTTGCAACTATATCTGCGCGCGAAGCATCTGAAATTGCAGGATTTTCTTGTAAAATCTCATTAAATGTCTGTCTTATTAAGTCAGCAGACAAATCTGAATGGTCTAACCTTTGCGCTAAACGATGGGCAAGGGCTCTTTCAAAACTATTGTGATTAAGGATATTGGCAAAAACAAAACCCGCTAAAACTGGTTCTTTTTCGGCTATTTTCTCTGCATCACATTTTACTGCATCCCAAACCGGATCTAATTTATCAATTTTTTTTTGTTTAGTTTTTTGAATTTTCATATTGCACCCAATATAGAGCCTTATTTTAGCAGTTTCGCTGCAAAAAGTCCAAAACTCCCTTCTTAAAACTTCTATCCCCCGTTGCCTTCATATGGTCTAACCCCTCAAGCAATAAAGCCTCCCCTTTGGGCAACAAATCAGCCAGCGGCTCTGGCGCTCCCCCTATTCCATCTTTAGAGCCAACTGCAACCAAAGTAGGAATATTTATTTTTTTTACATCTTCTTCACTAATCGGATCGCGCGAAGAAGATAAACAATAGGCCAGAGCTCTTAAATCGGATTTTGTCCTTTCGGCAAAAACGCGAAATTGCTTTGCTGTGATATTTTCAACCTCATCCACAGAAGATGCCCTAAGCGCAGCGATAATTTCAGCACTGTCCCTCATGCCTCTGATTAAATTTATTCCCATTCCGCCAAAAATAATGCACTTTACCTTATCTGGTGCCTGCATTGCAGCAAAGGCAGAAATTCTAGCCCCCATTGAATAACCAAATAGGCAGGCAGACCCAATATTTAGATAATCTATTAAATTAATAACATCATGTGCCATTAAGCGCGCCGGATAATATTTACTATCATAAAGCTTTTCCGATAGACCATGCCCCCTATTATCAATAGTCAGCACCCGATAGCCGGCATTAGTTAAAAAATCCACCCAGCCAGTATTAACCCAATTTGTCTTAGAATTAGAAGCAAAGCCATGTATTAAAATAATCGGCTTACCACTACCATAATCCTCATATGCTATTTTAATATTTTCAGAGATAAATTCTGCCAATTTTCATCTTTCTATTGACCATAATAACATCTTTATGAACTAATGCTATCTGCAAAATGATTCAAGCATATAATTTATAGATAGTTTATGAGCGATAAAATTATTGTAATTGCCGGAGCCGGAATAGCAGGACTAACGAGCGCACTTGCTTTGGCAAAATATGGCATAAAGAGCATTATTTTAGAAAAAAACGAACAAATACAAGAATTTGGTGCAGGTTTACAGCTTGGGCCAAATGCCCATAGGGCACTAAATCTGATTGGGCTTAAAGATGATTTAGCCAAAGTCAGTTTTGAACCTGAGGGGATAGATATATATTCTTTCGCCGGCAAAAAGCCAATTAGCACATTAAGACTTGGTCAGAGTGCAAGAGAGCGCTTTGGTGTTCCCTATAGTGTAATTCACAGAGCCGATTTAGTGCAACTACTTTACGAGAAAACGCTACAAACAAACCTTATAGATATTAAATTTAATATTACAGAATTTTTTATAAATGAAATTAATAATAATAAATTAGAAAATTTATCGGTTAGTTTTACCGATGAAAACGGGGTAGAAAATAAAATAAATTGCTTTGCCTTTTTAGGTGCCGATGGGGTTGGCTCCACTACTAGGACAAAATATTTGGGCGGAACACAGGCCAAATATAGTGGTTTTGTTGCCTGGCGCGCCCTTATTGAAATGGAGCGATTAGAAAATGTGCTTAATTTGAATAATACGTCACTAATTTGGGGGAGAGGCTTTCATACGGTTGCCTATCCGCTTAAAAGCCGCCCGGTTGTTAATATTGCCTTTTTTACCAGAGAAACTATGTCGGTTGGTTTTGGCATACGGCAAACGCCCAATTTGCCCCCAACAATTAAAAAGGATGAAAGATTGGCAAAAATTTGTGACTGCGCCAATAGTTGGACACATTGGCCTTTGGCTGGAGTTAGCACAAAAATTTGGCATAAAGGCGCAATTGGTCTAATTGGTGATGCTGCCCATGCCATGCTTCCCTTTCAGGCGCAGGGTGCAGCTATGGGAATAGAAGATGCTATTATTCTGGCCCCCCTTTTGGCAAACGAAAAAAACGCCGCAACCGCCTTTGAAATTTATCAAAATAAACGACAAAAACGTGTCGCAAAATTAAGTAGAATTTCCAAAAATAACGCTTTAATTTTTCATATGCCTCCTCCCCTTAGTTTGGCAAGAAATATGGTAGTTAAAATGCAGGGTCCGTTAAACCATTTTTCAAGACTTAGCTGGATATATGATTTTGATCCAACAATCTAAGGAGAAATATGGCGATTAGGAAAAAATCTAATCTTACCATTATTTTTATTCTTTTTACCATCCTACTTGATTTGATAGGGTTTGGAATAATTTTACCCGTTTTACCTAGCTTAATAACCGAATTAACTACTCTTAGCACCGCAAAAAGCGCGGCTATTGCCGGCTATTTGATTGTTTCTTACGCTTTGATGCAATTTTTATTCTCTCCTTTATTGGGGAATCTTTCTGATAGATTTGGAAGAAGGCCAATATTACTTTTCTCCCTAATTGGTTTGACCATAGATTATTTAATAATGGGGTTTGCCCCCTCTCTTGGCTGGTTATTTGTTGGGCGGATTTTAGCCGGCATTGCAGGTGCAACAGTTGGCACGGCTACAGCCTATATTGCCGATATTACTCCTAAGGAAAAAAGATCGGAAAAATTTGGCCTTATTGGAGCCGCCTTTGGGCTTGGTTTTATAATCGGTCCAATAATCGGTGGTGAATTGGGCGAAATAAGCCCGCGTGCCCCATTTTACGCTGCTGCAATCTTAACTTTTTCTAATTTTTTATTTGGCATGTTAGTTTTGCCAGAAAGCCTTAATATGCGCAAAAGAAGGCGTTTTGATATTAAACGCGCTAATCCGATAGGTGCTATTTTGGCCTTTAGACGATATAGGGCTGTAATTTGGCTATTAGCAGTATTATTTTTATTCTCTCTTGCGGGTCAAACCTATCCGGCTATTTGGAACTTTTTTACCATTGAACGTTTTGATTGGAGCAGTTCGCAAGTTGGGCGCTCTTTGGCGGTATTTGGAATAAGTTTTGCTCTGGTGCAGGGATTGCTTATTGGCAAAATAATAAATTTTGTTGGTGAGAGTAAAACTGTAAAATTGGGTTTATTGGCGGCTTTCATCGCCTTTATTGGTATGGCATTTATTAATACACCAAATGCACTTTATGGATTTTTATTAATTGGGGCTTTCTCAGGTCTTGCTGCCCCCGCTATAAATGGATTAATGAGCCAACAGGTGGCAGATAATTCGCAAGGCGAACTACAGGGCGCGATTAATGCAACTAACTCAATGACAGCAATTATCGGGCCATTTGTCGCAACACAATTATTTACCTATTTTAGCGCCGAGCCAGAAAAAATATATTTTCCGGGCGCCCCGTTTTTTACTGCTGCCATTTTGATTATAATTGCCTTTGTTACTTTTCTTTATACGACTTATAAATTTGGCCTACGTAGAAAAACTGGCAAAAAATAAATATCATGCAACCGGCAAACCAGCATAAGCCAGCGCAAACATGCCCATTGAAAGAATAAATAAAATAAATAGCGAAATTTTTACTAACATGAAAACCCTCAATAGTGAAATTATATTCACCTTAAAATATTAATTTTTACTTGCATCGTCCAACTCAATTGAATATTTTTCAATTACCTGATTGACAAGTAGCTTTCTGCACATATCCTTAACGGATTTTAGCGACTTCTCCCTGTCATCCTCATCAATATCAATTTCAAATAATTTTCCCTGCCTAACACTATTTATGTTTTCAAAGCCGAGCGCGTTAAGCGAATTTTTAATCGCTTCTCCTTGCGGATCTAACACGCCACTTTTTAATGTCACAATTATTCTGGCTCTCATTTTGCCCTCAACTATTCTCTTTAATTTATGAATATTGCTATTTGACCAGTCTTGGTCCTACAGTAAAAGCATTTTCATTTTCTGATAAAATTCCCAAACGTTGCGCAACTTCGTGGTAGGCCTCTATTAAGTTATCTTCTCCCAAACGAAAAATATCTTTATCAAATTTGGCGCCAGTCTTTACGTCCCATAAACGGCATGAATCAGGAGATATTTCATCGGCCAGCACAATGCGCATAGTTTCACCTTCAAAAAGACGACCGCACTCAATTTTGAAATCAACTAATTTTAACCCAATTCCCATAAATAGACCGCAAAGATAATCGTTCACACGCACCGATAAAGCCATAATATCGTCAAGTTCAGCCGGAGTTGCCCAGCCAAAGGCAGTTATATGCTCTTCTGAAACCAACGGATCACCCAATGTGTCATCCTTATAACAAAATTCAATTATAGAGCGCGGTAATCTGGTTCCCTCCTCTAGCCCCAATCTTTTAGCCAAAGATCCTGCGGCAATATTACGCACAATAATTTCAAGCGGAATAATTTCCACCTCCTTTATTAATTGCTCACGCATATTAAGACGACGAATAAAATGTGTGGGAATGGTTAGATCATTTAATTTTTGAAAAATAAATTCACTTATCCGATTATTAAGAACGCCCTTACCTTCAATTATCTCATGTTTTTTTCCATTAGCAGCGGTTGCATCATCCTTAAAATGCTGCACCAAAGTTCCCGGCTCTGGTCCCTCATAAAGAGTTTTGGCCTTGCCCTCATAAATTTTGCGCCTTTTATTCATATTTGTCCCATCCTTAAGACTCAATTGTAGAAGTTGTGAATATTTCATGCGCTAAAATTGCTGTAAAAAGCAAGCATTATTAACTCTTATATATTGATTTACACTTACTAACGGCTTATGTCAGTGGTGAAATATTCATAATGAACATAATGAGGAGATAATATGTCTACTTTTGACGAGCGCGAAAAAGCACAGGAAGCCAAATTTGCCCATGATGCGCAATTATTATTTAAGGCTGAAGCAAGGAGAAATAAATATTTAGCTACTTGGGTTGCTGAGCTTATCGGCAAAAGCGACGTTGAATCATATATTTCTGAAGTTATTTCGGCAGACTTTGAAGAGGCTGGGGATGAGGATGTTTTTCGTAAAGTTAAAGCCGATTTAGAAGAGGCGGGGGCTAAGGTAAGTGATGAAGATTTACGCGCAAAAATGGATGAGCTCTTAGCAAAGGCAAAAGAGGAAGTTCTTAAAGAAGCCTAAAATTACTGCTAAATCAACTATTCCCATAGATGCGCCCCAGCGCTTATCGGGTTGCTTGGGTTTTATTTTGTTGGCCGTGAAGATTTAAGTTTGGGCAAAAGTTCGAAGTAAGATAGTTAGGATTTTTTATGCCAGATACCGCTATTATCCTGCTGCCAATAGGTCAAATCATGATTTTTAGCTAATTTTTTCCACTCCTCCCTTGCAGTAAGCACAGCCTCACTATTATGACCATCAAATAAATAAATATGGCGTTTATATTCCTCACTGACAAAAAATTCACTACCATCTACAAAAAAACGAAAATCCGCCCTATTTGGATTATGTTTTTGTGAAGTGATAAGAATTGGCTGCTCACTAAGCGCAAAATTATCACTGTTAGAAACAGCCAAATGCGCCAAAAAACTATCCTCCCTATAGCTCCATAAAATATCGCTAAGAATTTGCTCATTTGCTATATTGCTGGTCTGCACAATTGCTTTTAACCCGCGCTCAATAGTTTTTTCCAACAAAATTGGTAAAACTTGCTCTAAAGGGCGTAATTCTAAATGATAAAAAAATATTTCACTCATTTAATAACCCTTTTAATAATTGTTTGGCTTCAGCACCATAGCAAGAAAAATATTAGGCTAATATCCCCCTGCTCAGATAAGTTGGTCTGACAACTATTCAAGTCCGCGCCATGGCTTTGGCATAAGTGTCCAGCGCCCATTAACAAAAATCAATCCGCTAAAATTAAATCCCTTATCTTCCCCCAATTTTACGAACTTAAAACTAGCTATAGGATGATCGCCAATCATATAGGGAATTACCTTTTTGTAACCGGCAGGGAAATATTTGGCAATTTCGGGATTATTAACCAATTCCTTTGTTGTTGTAAAATAAGTTTCTACCGCATTATGTTCAGGATTCATCCGCAGCCCCGATAAAGAAGCATAGATTTCCTTATAAAGCGCGATTAATTTAGTAGCCAAAGGGTCTCTATATACCGCTCTGATGTCTTCTTCTTTCGGTTCCAAAGATTTAATAAATTCAGCCAGACTTTTACCCGAAGCAACAAAATTTTCCAGCATTCTCTGCCCCTGCTCTGGCGTTCCCAAAGGAACAACATAATTTTGGGCATAAATATTGATCAGCGAAATTATATTTGCCGAAGGATCTTTTCCGCAAAATATATTTATTTCATTGATAAAGCGCTCTATTTCATCTCTATTGATTGCAACTTTTTCTTCGGTTTTGGCAAAAATATAGCCAAATCCCCAAATAGCCAATATTTCGTTGGCAAAAAGATCCTTTTTTTCCAAAAAAGAAGCGCAATTTTCCTCTATGTCAAAATTATTTCCCTTACCATAAATGGCTAAAGGAAAAAGGGTAAAATTAATTATAAAAGATAGCAAAAAAAGCCTAAAAAATCTCATTTTCATACAGCATATACATAAAATAAAATTAAACCTAATCGGCAAAATTTTGCAAATATTCGCTCAATAAAGCCACACCAAAACCCGGAGCCCAAGAATTATTTATTTCATTTTGCTTAACCGCAAAGCCAACTCCGGCAATATCAATATGTGCCCAGCGAACATCTTTAATAAATCTTGCCAAAAATTGTGCTGCCGTGCAAGCACCGCCATATCTTCCGCCGGTATTTTTCATATCGGCAAATTTACTATCAATTAGCTTGTCATAGGCAGGGTGAAGCGGCATAGGCCATAATTTTTCATTATATTTTTCGCCTGCCTCCATTAATTTGTCAGCTAATATTTTATCATTTGTGAAAAGTCCGGCAAATTCCTGCCCCAAACCGACCATTATAGCACCCGTTAATGTTGCAAGATCTATTAAAATTCTCGGCTTAAAACGTTTTTGCGCATACCAAAGAATATCGGCTAACACTAATCTTCCCTCAGCATCTGTGCTAATCACCTCAATTGTCTGTCCCGATAATGTTTTAATAATGTCACCGGGGCGATAGGCTTTGCCATCGGGCATATTTTCACAAAGCCCGATAATGGCAACAACATTATTTTTTACTTTGTTCAAAGCTAGCACCTTCATAAGGCCAAGAATAGCCGCCGCGCCCCCCATATCAGCTTTCATATCTTGCATTGAATTTGCGGGCTTTAATGAAATCCCTCCACTATCAAACATAACCCCCTTGCCGGCAAGGGCAATTAAATTGTCATTTTCCTTATCCCCATTATAATGTAAAACCAACATTTTTGCCGGACGCTCAGATCCCTTAGCAACCGCTAAAAAAGCACCCATACCCAACTTCTCAATCTGCTCTTTAGCAAAAACCTCAACCCTAACCCCCAAATCAGTCAGCTTAAGCGCAATATTAGAAAATTCTTCAGGACCAAGCATATTGGCTGGCTCATTTATTAAATCTCTGGCCAGTAAAATTCCGCTAACCAGATTTTGCCTTTTTTCAACGGCTTCTTGTGCGCCTTTTTTATTTTTAACTAAAAAATTTATAATCGGCTCTTTATCAGTCTTTTTATTCTTATCCTGCTCCTTTTTGCTCATATATTTATCAAATTTATAGATATTAAGTTTTATCCCCGCTCCAATAAGGGCTATTTCTTCATCGCTCTCATCGGTAAAAATAATAGAAATTTTATTAGTTTTAATGGAAGAAATTTTCCTTCCAATAATTCCGCCAAGTCGCATGAAGGAAAAATATTTTTGCTTCTCATCGGGTTCAAAGCCAAATATGATTATTCTGTTAGCCTTAATATTTTGCGGGGCGATAATATCTATTAATTCTCCATTTTTGCCATTAAAATTTTCACTTTGTTTAATGGCGGCAAAATCAAACCCGCTTTTTTGCCAAAATTTTAACGCATTTCCGCTTAGAGAAGCCCTCCCCTTCACAATTAAAATATAAGAATGATTTAGCTCCAAATCACTTTTTTTTAGCTGTTTAACATTTATATTCATTTTCTGCTTCCCTTTTAGGCGAAATTAAAGCTAATTAATAGTTTAGTTTGGTCAGTATGAATCACTAATTGTCAAGCAAAATTAAAGAAATTTTGAAAAATGCAATTATTTAAGAGAACCATTTTTTAGATGAGTATTTTAAGCAAATATTTAATTAAGCGGTTCTTTATTCAGTCTTTTTCTCTTTTTATTGTGGCCTCGCTCTTAGTGTGGATTACGCAAATATTGCGTCTTTTTGATCTGATAACCGTCAAAGGGCAAGATTTGTTCACCCTAATAGGCCAGTCATTTCTTACCACCCCACAATTAGCAATGGCAATTTTTTCAATTTGTCTCGCAATAGGATTAGCCAGAGCGCTATATGCAATGCAGGAAAATTATGAACTCCACTCAATTCATTCGTTAAATATGGTAAAGCAGCTCTGGCAGGCAATTATGATTTTTGCTTTGGGTGGGCTTATTTTTCAGGCCATTATTGCCAACTATCTTAACCCTATATCGCAAAAATCCTATGCGCGATGGAACCAAGAAATAGCTGCGGATATTTTGGGGCGCGCTTTAATTCCAGACAGATTTTCTGAAATTGTTCCCTCATTAGTTGTGGTGATTGGAGGGCGAAGTGATGATGGTTTTATATTAGATTTTTTTGCCAATGATAGAAGAAATAAAGAGAGGGAAACAACATATATATCAAAAAAAGCTGAAATAATATATGATGATTATGGTTATAATGTCAGTCTGATTGATGGAACTGTGCAATTTTTTGATGTTGAAAATAATGAATTATCACAATTATCTTTTAACCGCTATTCCATCAGTTTAGAAAGGCTAGGAAAGGGCGATATAATCCTTAGAAATAAACAGTTAGATAGCTATGATTTGATAAGAAACTCCATTAATGCGGATAATTTTTCTTCGGCCATTATAAGGGAGTTAAATTCACGCTTTAGCGAGACTTTACGCCCTATTGCAATTATTTTACTGGTTGGAGCATTAGCAGCCTTTCCAACTGCCAAAAGAAAACGCAGCTTTGTTCCACTTGAAGCAGTAATATTATTAATCGGGCTGGGAGAGCGGGCAATTAGCGCAATAATGGAGAGATATTTCTTGGCGGGTTCCTATGTGGGAAGTATAATATTATTCATATTCTCGCTTATTATTATTTTCTATAAAGGCTCTTTCTTTTCCTTAAAAAATAAAAAATTAGTGGAGCCAACATAATGGGGCGGATTGATTGGCTTATATTACGTAGAATATTTGCAAAAATTGCTTTGGTCTTTTTAATTTTTTACGGCCTTATTGCGCTTGTCGAATCTTTAGATAGTTACCGATATAACATAGTTGCAAATAGTCAGGGGGAAGAGGTTGCCTTACTAGCGATTTTTGCTGCAGGAGCGCGCTGGAGCATTAAAATATTGCCTATTACCGTATTAATCGGCACCATAATCGCCATTTTGGACATGCAATCGCACCGAGAGTTAATCATCATAAAGGCAAGCGGATTTTCAATTTGGCGCATTTTAAGCGCGCCAATCATCACCCTTTTAATTATTAGCGCAGCAATTAGTTTTGCTATTGAAGCAGAAATTACAAAACTGAACCGCTCTATTTTTCCTGCCTATCAAACTACAAATCCAACAATTGGCAAAGATAGGCAAATATGGCTAGTCCAATATGCAAATGGAGAGAAATATATTTTTCAGGGCTATCAGGCCGCAAGCGAAAAATATAAATTTAGAGATGTTACAATTTATTTTGATGTTAATTATCTGGAAAATGAAGAAAATGGAGAAAAATATAGTCAAATAAGAGCAAAATCGGCAATCTTAGAGGACAAAAACTGGCTATTAGAAGGAGTAGAACTTATTGCAGCTAATAAAGCGCCCCAAATGAAGGAAAAATATATTTTACCCACAAAAAGCACGGTTTCTGAGTTAGTTCTTAAATTTTCTTCAACTGATGATTTCACTTTTTTAGAGCTTAAAGAAGCACTCTCAAAAGGGCTTTCTGATCCATTGGCACAATCTGAAGCGGCAACTAGATATGCTAAATTATTAGCATTTCCCTTCCTTCTTGTTGGTAGTTTGTTAATCGCATTTGCATTTTCTTCCAAATATAAGCGAAAAACTTCATATGCCAGTGCAATTATTGGTGGAATTGTGCTAGGATTTATTATATTTGTTTTGAATGAAATGGCAGATAGGGCTGGGGCGTCGGCTATATTAAATCCGTTAATTGCCGGCTGGGGTCCGGCGATTATAGCGATTTTGGTTGGGGTAACTCTGTTGCTCTACAGGGAAGATGGGTTTGTTTAGTGGGTATTTTGGCTATAAAGGGCAAAAGGAATATTTTTCTTAGAGCTTTGGCTCTGACCATAATTTTGGCTGGCCTGCTTTTGCCTAAAATCGCACTGGCTACGCTGTTACCGGAAGGTTTTTTTGATAGATTGCCAAGAGCAAATAAGGGACAGGTTTCCCTAGCTGCTGATTTTTTATCGCAAACAAGCTCAGGCCTGATTATTGCTTACGGGCAGGTTGATATTTCCTATCAGGGCTATTATGCGAGCGCTGATAGGATTGAATTTGACCAAATAAGTAGCGATCTGACCCTAATTGGCAATGTGGTAATTAGAAGCCCCGATAATATTGAATATGCAGCCGACAGGGTAGAATTAACAGGCAAATTCAAAAAGGCAATATTAAACTCAATGATTATGATTACCCCTGATGGCGCTTTGATTACCGCCGAAAAGACTTTGCACGATCAGGAGAGTAAAACGATATTGCAAAAGGGAACCTATGCGCCATGTGGTAATTGTGTTGATTCTAAGGGCAGAAAAATTGGCTGGCGCGTTAGAACAAAAACCATAATTTACGATAAAAATAATGAATTAATAGATCTTGAACAGCCTATTTTAGAAATATTGGGCGTGCCAATTGCCTGGCTACCCTGGCTCAGATTGCCAGACCCCAGCAATCCACGCACTAATGGTTTTAGAATGCCCAGCTATTTTTATTCTGAAGATATTGGCCTAAAACTGGAATTTCCTTATTTTTACGCAGCCGGCAAAAATACAGATATAATTTTAGTGCCCTCTATTAGTTTTTTACAAGGCCCGCTTTTATCAGCAACTATAGAGCATCGTTTTAGTGATTTAGGAAAAGTCAATTTGACCGCCTCAGGACTTTACCAATTTAATAGGAGTATTTTTGCAGGAAAAGAGGGAGATAGGGACTGGCGCGGAGCTATTCAGACCTATGGCGAATTTACGCCAATTGAAGATTGGAAATTTGGATGGTCTTATACGACCTTCAGCGATGCTGCATTTTTAACCGATTATAATATACCCATTCAACGCTCTGCAACTAATGAAATCTATGCAGAATATTTAAGCAAAGAAAAATATGCCAATATTAGAGTGCAAGATTATGTCTTATTGGGAAATTATAATCAGGTGGCTCAGAATATGCAGGCAAACGCTGTTCCCAATATCCAATATGAACAAATTTTTGATCTAGCTGACAATAATGGCACCATTACCCTTTCTGGTAATATTTTAGGCGTTAACCGACTGGCCGATAGCAGCAAAAATATTAATGGTGTGCCTTATATTTTCGGCTATCAGGGTAATAAAATTCATGCAAATTTTGCTGCAAGCTGGAAAAAACAAATTATAACCACAAACGGGCTTAGCCTAACCCCTTATTTGGCCTTAAGGGCTGATGGTTCTTATTATGATGGCGCAAGTTCTCTAAACCCCACAGCGGTTCAAACATTTTCACTAACGCCAATCGCCGCTATTGATTTACGCTATCCATTAATTGCAAGAAATGATAATGGCTCTTCTTTTCTTTTTGAGCCAATCGCTCAATTGGTCTATCGCGGATCAGATAATACAAAATTGGGGATAAATAATGATAATGCGCAAAATTTCATATTTGATGAAACAAATCTTTTTAGCTTCAACAGATTTTCAGGAACCGACAGGCAAGAGACAGGTTTAAGAGCAAATATCGGCGCCAGATATTTGGCAAATTTTGATAATGGCAGCTTTTTTAGTCTGATTGGCGGGCAGTCAATTATGCTTAGCGGGCTTAATAGTTTTGCAATAAGCGATGAAACACAAATCGGCACCAGCACCAAACTTGGTTCTACCTATTCAAATATAGTAATTGGGGCGGAGGCCTCTTTTGCCGACAATGGGTTTAGAGCTGGCGCAAAAGCAAGTATAAATCCAAATAATTTACAGATTGACAGGGGCGCTATAGTGGCTTCGTTAGCTAAAGAAGGGTGGGAGCTAAATGCCGATTATACATATTTAGCACCAGATCCCTTACTTGGCACTTTGACGGAACAGCACGATATTGGCGGTTCAATAAGAGTGCCCTTTGGCGAATATTGGTATGCAAAATTGGGCGCGGGCTGGAACATAAGAACAAATTCATTCATAGATCATCGGGCGATAATTGGCTATGATGATGGCTATTTTGCTCTTGAGACATCTTATGGAGCCAGTGGCGGTCCGCTTAATCCAACAAATCAGACTTATAAAGTAACTTTTAAGTTAAAAGGCCCAGATGGGACTGGTTATGGCTTCTAATTTTTGCCGCAATCATATATGAGATATTAATAAATTTAAGATGAGGCCGAATATGCTTAATTCACCCGCTATTAGATCAGTTCTTATTATTTTGTTTGCTATTTTTCTTAGCCAGCCCGCTATGGCAAGCAAAGTGCGCGTAACGGTAAATGGCACACAAATAACAGATCAGGAAATATCCCTGCGCGCTGCTCTGATTAAACTTGAAAGAAGAGGCAATTCAAATAATGCCCGTCTAAAATTGGCGCGAGATGAATTGATTGAAGAAGCGCTTAAACTGCAAGAGGCTAAGAGGCTCAAAATAGAAATTACAGAAAAACAAGTTGATGCGGCCTATCTTAATGTAGCCAGAAATCTTAGAATGAGCGTTAATAATCTCAATCAAATATTAAAGGCTAATGGCGTTAGCAGGAAAACCCTAAGAGATAGGCTACGCGCTGGCATAGCATGGCAACAAATAACAAAAATGGCCATTATGCCGCGTGTGCAAATTTCTGATTTAGAATTGAACCAAAAGGCGGAGCAGCAATTAGAAGAAACCATGTCCTATGATTATATCTTAAAAGAAATTTTATTTATAATTCCAAAGGGCTCCAATATTTCCAAATCAAGAAGAACCGCGCAGGCTAACCAATATCGCAAAAATTTTAATGGTTGCGATGGAGCGGTAAAACTATCCCTTTCATATCGTGATGTGGCCGTGCTTGATGTTGGCAGACGCCATGCTACTCAATTGCCAAAACCAATAGCTAAGGAATTAGCAAGACTTGATGTTGGTGGAATAACTAAACCAAGAGTGGTTGAAAAAGGAGTTTCCATGCTCGCAATATGCACAAAAAATTCGGCGCGCGATCTAACCTTTATCAAAAATAATTTAAGGCAGGAGGTCGGAAATGAAAAAGTTAAAAAAGAGGCCGATGCTTATCTTCAGCGCCTAAAAGAACGCGCTACAATCATTATTCACTAATTATAATGGCAAATTTCCCCCTAGCCATCACTATGGGAGAGCCGGCCGGGATTGGCGCGGATCTTATCCTTAAAATATATGCGGAGCGCGCCAAATTAGCCCCTCCCCCCTTTATTATTTATGGCAATCTTTCTATTTTACAGCAAAGAGCGCAAAAATTAGGGCTAAATATTAAATTCAAACATTCAACCCCAGCACAAGCTAAAAAATATTTTCCTTCTTACCTGCCTCTAATAAATATTGGCGGCGAAATAATAGATAGGGTAGGAAAAATAAATAAGGAAAATTCCCAATTAGCCATAAAATTCATTGAATTAGCAACAAAGGCAGTATTAGAAAAAAAATGTAAAGCCCTAATAACCGCGCCAATTCATAAAAACGCCCTGATAAAAAGCGGATTTAACTTTCCTGGCCACACCGAATTTTTAAGCTATTTATGTATGGATAAAAATAATCCCCCCCCCTTCCCCATTATGATGTTAGCGCATGAAAATTTACGCACTATCCCCCTAACGATACATATTGAACTAAGAAAAGTAGCCCTAAATTTAACAAAGTCGCTAATTGTAAAATCGGCTAAAATTATAGCAAGAGATTTAGGTAAATATTTTAATATTAAAGAGCCAAAATTGGCCATTACCGGATTAAACCCGCATGCCGGAGAAAATGGCGTAATGGGAAAAGAAGAAATAAATATTATCCAGCCGGCAGTTGCGCAATTGCGCCAGCAGGGCATAAATATAACAGATCCCCTACCCGCTGATAGTTTATTTTATCCTCCTAAATGGCGGGAATTTGATGCAATTTTAGCCACCTATCACGATCAGGCGCTAATTCCGATAAAAACTATTGCCTTTGAAAAAGCAGTAAATATAACGCTTGGCTTACCGATAATTCGCACTTCTCCCGATCATGGAACCGCCCTAAATTTGGCTGGAAAAAATAATATTTCTATCACTTCCATGCTTGAGGCAATAAGAATGGCCGAACTAATGAGCAATAATAATGATAGATGATAAATTACCTCCATTAAGAGAAGTTATAGGCAAATATAATTTACGCGCCAAAAAAAATCTGGGGCAAAATTTTTTGCTTGATCTAAACATTACCAATAAAATAGCTAAAAGTGCGGGAGAGCTAAGCGGATTTACAATTATTGAAGTTGGGGCGGGGCCAGGCGGTTTAACAAGAGCATTATTAAAACAGGGTGCAAAAAAAATAATCGCAATTGAAAAAGATGAAAGAGCAAAACCGGCTCTAATGGATATTGCCAATATTTATCCAAATAAAATTGAGTTAATTTGTGCGGATGCACTAAAGATTGACTATGCTTCTTTGGCAAATGGACCAACAAAAATAATTGCCAATCTGCCCTATAATATTGCCACTAAATTGCTGATAAAATGGCTAACAAAAACAAGTTGGCCTCCCTTTTTCTCTAGTCTTACTTTAATGTTTCAAAAAGAAGTTGCTCAACGTATTTGCGCAAAATTCGGAGATAAGGATTATGGGCGCTTAAGCATATTATGCGCGTGGCTTACGGATACAAAAATATTATTTAATATTGAAAAAAGCGCTTTTACACCAGAACCAAAAATTACTTCTTCACTTGTAGAGCTAGTTCCAAAACCCATTGATAAAACTATCCAAATAACTGCTCTTGAAGATATAACAAGGGCGGCATTCAGTAAAAAGCGCAAAATGGTGCGCCAAAGCCTAAAGGGATTGAAAATACCAGCTGAAGAATTAATAAAAATTGCTGGAATTAGTGGCACAGAGCGCGCCGAACAATTACCTCTAAATAGCTATCTGAAAATGGCCAAAGCGCTTAGTAAATATTAATGTAGGAGTTATTCTATTTGTTCCTGCTAAATAAAGCAAAGTAAACAAATAAAACAAAATAAAATAAATGTGAAATTTTCTACACAAGCAAAGTCATTTTGTTACTATAATTACCCATTTTGCTTTAATTTTTGATTTTTTTCCAAATTATGACCTATTTATGCTTGAAATTATATGAAATCCTCTGCTCTAAAAAATAGCACGAAAAATTCGTAGCATTTTTGGAGGAAATCAAATGAAATTAGTTAAATTTGCTGCTATTGCAGCGACTGCTTTTGCGCTTACAACTTCTGCCAGCTTCGCTTCCCCATGCGATGATGGTGAAATTGTAATTAAATTTAGCCATGTTGTTGCGGCAACAGGCCACCCAAAGGGTGATGCTGCAACATTGTTGGCTGAGCGCGTAAATGATAAAATGAACGGGGTTGCCTGTATGGAAGTATATCCAAACTCAACCCTATTTAACGATAATAAAGTGCTTGAGGCGCTATTATTGGGCGATGTGCAATTGGCTGCGCCTTCCCTATCAAAATTTGAAGCTTATACGCTGAAATATCGTCTTTTTGACTTGCCCTTCCTTTTCTCAAGTCTTGATGCGGTAGAAAAATTTACCAGCAGCGATAAGGGTAAGGAATTGCTCAATGTCATGAATGATGTGGGCTATACAGGTCTTGGCTATTGGATGTCAGGCTTAAAGCAATTTTCAGCCAATAAACCGCTAATTGTGCCAAGTGATGCTAAGGGACTTAAGTTCCGTGTGCAAACTTCTGATGTCGCCGTTGCCATGATAAATGCCATTGGCGGCTCTGCACAAAAACTTGCTTTTTCTGAGGTTTATGGCGCATTGCAAACTGGCGTTGTTGACGGACAGGAAAATACTTGGTCAAATATTTACACCAAGAAATTCTTTGAAGTGCAAGATGGTGTAACCGAAACAAATCACCAATTGCTTGCCTATCTATTGGTTACGTCTTCAGAATGGCTTAATAGTCTTGATCCCGCAGTCCGTGATCAATTCTTAAGCATTGTTGACGAGGTCACAAAGGAAGCAAATAGTGCGGTGGCTGAAAAAGAAGCTATGAATAGGCAAAATATCCTCAATGCTGGTGGTGTAATTCGTGAATTAACACCAGAACAACGTCAGCAATGGGTTGATGTTATGAAACCTGTGTGGGCTAAGTTTGAAGCCGATATTGGTAAAGACATGATTGAAGCAGCTGTTGCTGCCAACGAATAATAAAATTAAACTATTCTGCTCAAGGCTGAGTGCTTTGAGCAGAATATCAATCAAAAAATATTTACAATTGGGTAATTGAGAAAACCGAGTTTGGGGGAGAACTGCCATTTTTACAATTATTCTGATAATTATTGTTCTTCTTGCGGTTCTGTTCATTGCCGAATATTTCTGGCCTGACATTGTTACCAATATAGAAGAAAATATAATAGCGTTGCTAATGGCAGCAATATGTTTAATTACTTTTGCTCAAGTTGTGGCGCGCTATGGCTTTCATGCGCAGATTGAAGGCGCTTTGGAAATTTCCACAGTCCTATTTGCCTGGCTTATTCTATTTGGTATGTCATATGCGGTTAAGATTAACAGCCATCTTGGGGTTGATGCTTTCGTAAATTTACTTCCGCCCAAAATTTTCAAAATTGTTGCAATATTTAGTGCCTTAGCGGGTTTTCTTTATGCATTTTTGCTAATTTATTCCGATTGGTTGCAATATTTTAACATAGATACAAAGGGCGGCGCGCTGGCTTATTGGTCTCTAATATATAAGATTGGAATTGGCATGGAGGATATAAAATATCCCCTTTGGGCACAAAACCTATTTGGCCTGCCCGAGCGCATGCATCGCTGGATCGCCTATTTAATATTACCCACAGGTCTTGCCCTATTAGCCTATCGTTGTTTGCAGGCTACAATTGAAATTATTCGCGGTGAAAGGCGATTAATTATTGCTTCACACGAAGCTGAACAATTGGTTGAAGATAATAAAGATATAATTAAATAATTATAGGGATAATATAGTGGTTTCATTAATTTTATTTGCACTGGTTCTTTCATTATTATTTTTGGGAGTTCCTATTGCTATTGCCCTTGGGCTTTCTAGCGTCATTGTGATTGCCCTATTTTCCGATGACTCCCTTTCTAGCATCTCTATGACCCTATTTTCTTCCGCCCAAACTCACTCTACCCTTTTAGCAATTCCGTTCTTTATTCTTGCCTCAACCTTCATGTCTAATGGCGATGTTGCCAGGCGTATAATCAGGGTGGCTATTGCTACAGTTGGTCATTTTAGGGGCGGTTTAGCAATGGCTTCTGTTTTAGCCTGTATGATGTTTGCAGCCCTTTCCGGCTCTTCCCCTGCAACGGTTGTGGCCATAGGAACAATTGCTATTGCCGGCATGATGCAGGTTGGATATTCAAAAGAATTTGCCGCAGGTGTTATTGCCAATGCGGGCACTTTGGGCATTTTAATTCCTCCTTCTATTGTGATGGTTGTATATGCTGCGGCCACTGATGTTTCGGTTGGGCGAATGTTTTTGGCTGGCGTTATTCCGGGAATATTAGCCGGTGCCATGTTAATGATTGCAATATATATAGTGGCGCGAATTAGAAATCTGCCAGCGGAAGACTGGAAAGGTTTTCAGGAAATAATAGATAGTGGCAAGGAGGCTGGCTGGGGATTATTTTTAATTTTCATTATTATTGGCGGCATTTATGGCGGCGCATTTACCCCGACAGAAGCTGCGGCAGTAGCGGCAGTTTATGCAGGCTTTGTTTCGCTTTTTATCTATCGCGATATGGGGCCACTTGAAGGCATTGTTTGGATTCCAGAAAATGCGTCAAGACATGCAATTATTGGTTTTAAGGCAAGTGTTTATGCTTTGGCTTTATTTTTATTATGGGCAATTCTTTCATTCTTCTTCCCCGAAGCTCCTAGATCTGTTCGCATATGGCTTGGATTTGCTTTATCCATACTTACTCTAATTGGCTACCCTTTTCTAAAGCGGGAGAATAATCCGCTAAGTTTTTTTTGCAGGTCTTCCAATTTGGGGTTATAATCTTTTGGTAATTGGTAAAAAATTCTTTCCTGCACTTTTCCATAAAGATACGAAGAGAGTTCTATTTGAAAGCTCGCGCACCACAATTATGCTTATGTTCATTATTGTGAACGCATTTTTATTCGCCCATGTTTTAACATCTGAGCGCATTCCCCAAGCCATTACTGAATGGATGCTGAGCGCTGGTTTTAACTGGTTTACCTTTTTAATTGCCGTAAATATTCTATTGCTGATTGGCGGACAATTTATGGAACCATCTGGCCTATTACTAATTGTTGCACCGGTTGTTTTCCCTATCGCAATGGAACTTGGAGTAGATCCAATCCATCTTGGCATTATTATGGTGGTAAATATGGAAATAGGGATGATTACCCCTCCCATTGGCTTAAATTTGTTTGTTACTTCTGGCATTACCGGAATGAGTCTTTTAAGGGTCGTTAAGGCAGCTCTGCCCTTTGTTGCTGTTTTAATGCTATTTTTGATTATCGTAACATATACGCCATGGCTTTCAACCTGGCTACCCTATTCTTTAATGGGGCCTGAAATTGTTATTGGCAGATAATAATTTCGGCTCATCTAGCCGATATTGTAGCTTTTAAAAATTATATGTGTATAATAAAATTTAGCTAGTGACATTTATGCTGTTTTATGCTAGCCGTCCCCCTCAAATCTAGTCAGGGGGTGCGCCGTATGGGGGTGCGTATATATAGGGACGCATATATAGAGGGTGCATTTACTAAGTAATATAGCATATATCAAAGCTGCGATTTCTTAGACCTTTCTAAGATCGGGGTTGCGTGCATATTTTTGGAGGGGAAAACTTAATGGACGAATCATCAGCGCTTGTTGGAAAGGAAAAATTTTTTGATTCCGACACTATCATTATTTCCAAGACCGATTTGAGTGGAAAAATAACATATGTAAATAATAATTTTTTGCAAATGACGGGCTATAAGGAAAGTGAGGTGATAGGCCGCCCCCATTCAATAGTTCGCCATTCACAAATGCCCAGATCGATTTTTGCCCTATTATGGTCAACTATCAAGGAAAAACATGAAATTTTCATTTATCTGGTCAGCAAATGCAAAAATAATGACTATTATTGGGCTAAGGCCAATATAGTTCCAACCTTTAACGCAAAAAACGAATTAATTGCATATCACTGTGAGCGATATGCACCGGATAAAAAAATTATAGATAGACATATTTTACCCCTTTATAATGAGCTTTTAGCAATTGAGAAAAACTATACAAATAGTAAAGAGGGAATGTTAGCTGCCATAAAACATATACAAAATATTTTGGCGCAAAATAATGTGAATTATGATGAATATATTAGCTCTTTAGCGGCATAGGATAATTATTCCTCCGTGAAGAATTTTATTGATATTTTGCCCTTATTGCGCATTTAATATTGCCAGATTTTATCTCTCCATATGCATTTTTCTTGCAATTTGTATAGATATTTTTGCGTTTTCCGACTTCTGATTTCTGATTAATAAAATCTTCACGACCGACTTGATAGATTTAGGATAATGCTTGATCAATACGGATAGTCCAACATCAGTAAATGCGCTACAATACTACATAAAAGTAACAATTTTACAGCGGCTATTATTGATTTATAAAAGCTCTGAGCGGGTGATAAATCTTTTCCCGGTGCCGTTATCAAGTGAGAACATTCCTCCCTTTCCTTCAATAACATCAATAATGAGTTTAGTATGTTTCCAGCTCTCATATTGATCTTTATTAATATAAAATTCAGCCCCTCCAATTTCGCCTAATTTTATATCACTATCGCCTAAAAATAGTTCTCCCTTTGCATAACACATGGGCGAGGAGCCATCACAACAGCCCCCCGACTGGTGAAACATAAGTTCACCATGTTTCTCTTTTAATTGTTCAATAAAATCTAGCGCCGCCTTTGTTGCGACTAATTTTTCGCTCATTGTTCTTAAAGGGGTGCATCTAAATGCACCACCCCTTTTTGAAATTAAAAGAAGCCAAGTTTATTTGGATTATAGCTAACCAATAAATTTTTGGTCTGTTGATAATGATCCAACATTTTAAGATGGTTTTCGCGCCCAATGCCAGATTGTTTATAACCACCAAAAGCAGCGTGCGCCGGATAGGCATGATAGCAATTGGTCCAAACACGCCCTGCCTTTAATGCTCTACCAAAACGATAACATTTATTTATTTCACGTGACCAAACGCCAGCGCCAAGCCCATAAAGCGTATCATTAGCAATTTCTAGCGCTTCCTCGTCATTTTTGAAGGTAGTCACAGCAACGACGGGACCAAAAATTTCCTCCTGAAAAATGCGCATTGAATTATTGCCCTTAAAAATAGTCGGCTTTATATAAAAACCACCACTAAGCTCGCCTCCCGGCTCAAAAGCTTCGCCTCCCAATAAAAGTTCGGCTCCCTCTTTTTTGCCAATATCAAAATATGAAAGTATTTTCTCATATTGTTCTTTTGAAGCCTGCGCGCCAACCATTGTGTTTGAATCTAACGGATTTCCCTGAATAATCGCTTTGGTGCGCTCTAAGCAACGCGCCATAAATTCTTCATAAATATCTTCATGAATAAGCGCGCGTGATGGACATGTGCAAACCTCACCCTGATTAAAGGCAAATAAAACAAAACCCTCAATCGCCTTATCAAGATAATTATCATCTTCCCGCATTACATCTTTGAAGAAAATATTTGGCGATTTACCACCTAGTTCCAAAGTTGAAGGAATAAGATTTTGTGTAGCATATTGCATGATTAAACGACCGGTTGTAGTTTCACCAGTAAAGGCAATTTTTGCAATTCTACTGGAAGTAGCAAGCGGTTTACCCGCTTCAAGCCCAAAACCATTAACAATATTTACAACACCGGGCGGCAAAATATCGGCAATTAGCTCTAATAGAACCAAAATTGAAGCCGGTGTTTGCTCGGCCGGTTTAAGCACAACGCAATTTCCAGTAGCCAAAGCGGGTGGCAATTTCCACGCTGCCATTAAAATTGGAAAATTCCAAGGAATAATCTGTCCCACAACCCCAAGCGGCTCTGGAAAATGATAAGCGACCGTGTCAACATCTAATTCGCTGATTGATCCCTCCTGCGCCCTTATAACGCCGGCAAAATAACGAAAATGATCTATCGCAAGCGGAATATCGGCAGCGCTTGTTTCGCGGATTGGCTTGCCATTATCCCAACTTTCTGCCTCTGCTAGGGTCGCTAAATTATCTTCCATTATTTGAGCGATTTTATATAAGAGATTGGAGCGCTCAGTAACGCTGGTTGCAGCCCAAGCCTCTTTTGCCGCATGCGCTGCATCTAGTGCCAATTCTATATCTTTTTCATTTGAACGTGGTATTTGGCACAAGACCTTACCATTTACCGGCGAGATATTATCAAAATACCGCCCATCTATTGGCTCAACCCACTTACCGCCGATAAAATTACCATATTTTTCCTTAAATTTGAATGTCATCATTTCCTCCTCAAAATCATGTTCTGAAATTAGGAGGCAAGAATACCCAGCCATTGCAAATTGTCACCTAGCACTAATTATATTATTTTGGAAAATGTCTCAATTTTGCGACATATTGGACAAATAATCCTATTATTTTATTCCAAGTCGCTTTATTTTGCGATATAGGGTAGCCCGACTTATCCCCAGCGCTTTAGCCACTTTGCTCTTATTGCCGTTAAAACGAGCCAGTGCCTGTTTTATGCTCCTTTTGCCCGCGCTCATATAATCCGCCCCAATATTAACATTAAAGCCCTTTAATGATGACAGAGGCAGAGGTGAAAATTCACCCTCACCCAAATTATAAAACCGGCGCGCAGCCCTTGTTGCGCCAATAATCATATCATCATTATCAAGTGCAATAAGTGAAACTCCCTGATAAATTACGCCTGTTTCAGCATGCATATTATCGGCTAAAATAATTTTATTGCCGCTAAAATATTGACAAAAATTTTCGGCTTCAATTTGCCTAGCAACATTGATTACATTATCTTCAATTAGCCTGGAAAAGCCCTTTGTTAAGTCAGAACGGCAAGAAGAAATATCTAAAACCGCTATTATCCTGCCCTTATGATCAAAAATTGGTGCCGCCGAACATGAAAAACCGACATTCTTTGTATGAAAATGTTGCTCTTTGTGGATGGTTAGGGCGCGTTTTTCAATTAGGCAAGTTCCAATACCGTTAGTCCCCTCACTTTGCTCATTCCACAAAGCTCCAGTCCATAGACCAAGCCTGTTAAATATCTTATCATCCGGATCTGAACCACGACGCGCGACCGGCACACCATCTTCATCAGCCAGCAATACACAACAACCCGAAGAGCCAAACGCCATATAGAGCCTGTCAAGACGAGGATTGGCTATATGAAGCAAAGAGCCAATTTTTTCTTTTCTTTGCTCCAGTTCATATTGAGAAAGCCTTTCGGGGGGACGGTATTTATCGGGGTTAAGTTTATAGAGCAGTTTTGAGCGTTGCCAGGAAGCAACAAGCGGACTCTTTGCTGCTTTATCAGCGGCAAGCGCATTTTCTATCAATTCCGCATGCTGGCGAAAATTGGACAAAATCTCCCCTCTAAATTATATCCTCCCTATGGATTATGGTTATAGCATTATTTTCTAAACTTAGCAAAATTACGGCTAGCTTAACCTTTCACTTTTAATTGAACTGGTGCTTTGGTTCATTTCTCATAAACAATATGCGGTAAAATTTCAAATTTATAGTATCCTCGTTGATCAAACGCTAATTTCGCCTATCTCTTTAATTCCCACTTTATTTTTGCGCTTCTGTTTTTTGCACTCTTGGATGTTCCAGCCTATCGCCCTTTGATATGCCAAGCTCTAATGTTCTATTTCCTGCCACCTCCAAAACAAAACGCACTGGCCCATTAGAAGGAATAGAACTAGTATCTAGCGGGCGCGCATTTACAAAAATATTTTTAATTTCTCCATCTGCACTAATAAAAATCATATCAAGGGGAACAAATGTATTTTGCATCCAAAAGGCAACTTGTCGCTCTTCAAAAAAGTCAAACAACATGCCAAAATCCGGATCAATCTCCTGCCGGAACATCATTCCCCTAGCCCGTTCTTCCGGACTATCCATTATTTCAATATTAAATTTATATTCCCTGCCATCTTTTGTGCGAATAATCGCTGTATTTTCATTTGCACAGGCAGCTAACAGGGCTAGGGGGATAATAATAAAAAATATTTCTATAATCCGCTTCATGCTTAGCATATATTGGCTTCTTATTAATATTTAAGTAAAGATTCGCTATAAATGCTTACGATAAGCTACTATATTGTCAAGAAATGTTCGGTAATTCCGGTAAAATTGATATTTCATACATTATGTTTTATTTTGCTTAGCAAAACGGTAAATATAATTATCGCTAATATTTAGAATAGTTGATAATATAATTACATATGGCCAAAAGTCTAATTCTATATTCGAATCAGTTTGAGGAAATCCATGCAGCCGGCAAAAAATATTACTCGTCTAATTGAAATTATTGCTCACTTGCGCGATCCCCAAAATGGCTGCGCGTGGGATTTAGAGCAAGATTTATCCTCGCTAAGACATTATGCCATAGAAGAAGCCTATGAGGTTGCCGACGCGATAGAAAGAGAAGATTATGATAGTCTGAAAGATGAACTTGGAGATTTATTAATGCAGCCGGTCTTTATGGCGCAATTGGCAAAGGAAAAGGGATATTTTGATATAGATGAGGTAATTTATTCAATTACTAAGAAGCTAATTCGTCGTCACCCACATATTTTTGCGGGAAAAAATGCAAAAAAACCAGAAGAAGTTGAATTAATATGGGAAGCAGAAAAACAAAAGGAGATAAAAAATAATAAAAATAAGGCTATAAATTCAATTCTTGATGAAGTGCCAAATAATCTTCCTGCCCTAAAGAGAGCGCAAAAATTAGCAAATAGAGCTGCCAAAGCTAATTTTGATTGGCCAGATTGGCAGCAAACTTATCAAAAATGTCTTGAAGAATTAGAAGAATTATATCAGGCAGCCAAAAAAAATAAATCAAAACAAGCAATAAAGGAAGAAATTGGCGATAGTTTGCTTGCGCTTGCTAATCTGGCACGCCAATTAAATATTGATGCCGAAGACGCATTAAGGGAGGCAAATTTAAAATTTGTTCGCCGCTTTCAATATGTGGAGCGACGCGCTAAAGAAGATTCTATAGAATTAGAGAAGGCTGGCTTAAAGATTTTGGATAAATATTGGAACGAAATACGTCGGCGCGAGAAAAATGAAAATAAATCATAATATTTCTGAATGTAGTGGTTCAGACTTAATCTGACAGTTAACGAATTTGATGGTGTTGTCTGTCAGGTTAAATTCAGTTGAGGGACTTTTCTCCCCATCCCTCTCATTCTCCCTTCACCCCTTCAGCCCATTAGTTCTGCCTCTTCACATGCTATTTTTCAGCATCCATTTGCTCATAAGCCATAATTTTTGCCAATCCTTCATATTATTAGCCCTTGCAATAGAATTAGAATGAGAATTAGGATGGGCCATTTTTATTATACTTATTTGCCTATCTAAAATTGCCAGCAAAATAAAAAGGGAGCGAATATTTGCCGGCAATTTTGCAATCTCCATTTTTGCCTTTTGTGAATAGTCACTGGCTAAATTTATAATTTCTTTTAGAGCTGTTTCAATTTGCGTTAAATTTTTAGTGGTAAAAATCTGTTCAACATCAACACCCGCAGCAATAAATATATTTTGCGGCAAAAATAAACGTCCCCTATTTCTATTATAGGCAAAGGCGCGAACATGCCCAATTAATGCTTCGGCTATCCCCAAATATTCTGCTACCCTATTATTTGCTAATTCTTTACCCTCATTCATGATTATTATACCCAACCGATAAATTGTTGAAACGGTTTTATTTGCATAAATTTCAAAATTGTTCATATTCGCCATTTTATCGCTATAAAGATCAAAACGCCGCGCTTGCAGCAATCCGATAAGAGCGTCAGGGGGCAAATTATATTTTCTTAAAACCAGTAAAATCGCTTTTGCAATCGGATTTTTTTTACTCTCTTCCATACGCTTACCTTCTAAAATTTCCCGCCAATAGCTAAGACGAATTTCTCCCAATTGTGCTTCTTTCACCATATGGGAAATTGCAGATATTTCAGCGTCAAACAGAAAAAGTGATTGAATAAAATGGCGATATTTTTTATCAATAAAAATGGAAGCTAGATAACGTTCTTTATGTTTTTCTCTTAATAGAGAAGCAATATTTTTATTTCTCATTTTAATCAATTTTCGGCACGATAAAGCCGGCAGCCACCTGGCGTTTTTCGCTTAATAAAATATTATAGGTGCTAATGGCCGATCCTAAATTTATTGCTTCAATAACAATATTATTCTTTGCAAAATTCCTTCTTATCTCATTCTTTAAGGGAATAATATTTGCTAAGCCCAGATAAAAAATATCTATTTTTTCAGCCTCTGCAAAAACCGGAGCAAAACTGGCTGCGCTCAATTCACTGATATTATTAACTTTCCAGGCATAAATACCAGAAGGTAAAGATAAAATAGAGCCTCTATGCGATAGATGCTTAAAGCGAAACCCCAAATCCCCATATTCATCAATGGGAACCTGTTCAGGAAAAGATTTATCTCCCACTATACTCATTATATGGCGGCACCATCTTCACGTTTTTCTACATTTTCCTTTGCTACATCTTCACGCGATTTAACCTTTAGATAGAGCAATACTGGAGCGGCAATAAAAATAGAGGAATATGTTCCAACCAACACACCCCAAGTCATTGAAATTGTAAAGCCGCGAATAACCTCCCCACCAAAAATAACCAGCGATAATAGAGCTATCAAAGTAGTTATAGAGGTAAGGACTGTGCGCGAAAGGGTCATATTTATAGCAAAATTCAGTAATTGCTTTATTTCCATTTTTTTATATTTTCGTAATTTTTCGCGCACCCGGTCATAGACGACAACCGTATCATTAAGAGAATAGCCAACAATGGTCAGAATAGCAGCAATGGAGGAAAGATTAAATTCTAACCCTACTAATGAATAAAGACCAATAGTTAATATAACATCATGAAATAGGGCAATAATGGCGCCAATGGCAAATTGCCATTCAAAACGGAACCAAATATAGACCAACACCGCCCCGAGCGCAGAAAATACCGCAATAGCGCCAGCAATAGCCAATTCACTAGAAACAGTAGGGCCAACCGACTCAGTTCTTCTTATTTCATAATCGGTTTCGCCAAGAGCCTGATATACTGCTTTAACCGCTTCTTGTTGTGCACTGTCACCTCCGGGTTGCTCTTCAATGCGAATTAACACATCTTTTGGCGTTCCAAATCCCTGCACCGAAACATCGCCCAAATTTAATCCGCTCAAACGCTCCCTTATTTCGGCAATATTTGCATTGCCATTTTTTGCCTGCACTTCAATTGCCGATCCACCCTTAAAATCAATACCAAGATTAAGACCCTGCACAAAAAACAGACCCAAAGAACCAATAATTGCAACTGTTGAAATAATTATGGCGATTTTGCGCCAATCCATAAATGGAATTTTTGTGCCATCGGGGATTATTCTTAATAATTGAATTTTGAGCTTTTTGGGGCGGAAAATTGCATAATAGCGCGATACCAAAAATAGGGTTACTAAATAGGCGGTAAATAGGGTTGAAACTATACCCAAACTTAAGGTGACGGCAAAGCCCTGAATTGGCCCAGAACCCAAGAAAAATAAGATAATAGCAGCAATAAGAGTTGTTATATTAGCATCAATAATGGTGGTTAAAGCACGCTTAAAACCAGCTTCTATCGCCTGATAGACGCTTCTTCCTGCCGTCATTTCTTCGCGTATTCTTTCAAAAATCAAAACATTTGCATCAACCGCCATGCCAATAGTTAAAACAATACCAGCAATGCCGGGTAAGGTAAGAGTTGCCCCAAGCATAGAAAGAGCGCCCAAAATCAGGGTAACATTTATTAAAAGAGAAATAGTTGCAATTACCCCAAAACGGCCATAGGCTATAAGCATAAATAATATAACCCCAATAGCACCAACTATCCCTGCCATTAATCCTGCCGCAACCGAATCTGCTCCCAAACTTGGCCCAACCGTTCTTTCTTCAATAATGTCCAATGTGGCTGGCAGCGCTCCTGCCCTTAATAAAACTGCTAAATCATTGGCGCTCTGGGGGGTGAAAGAACCTTCAATTTGTCCCGTGCCTCCGGGAATTGGCGATTGTATAACGGGGGCGGTAATAACCTCATTATCAAGCACAATAGCAAAACGGCGACCAACATTCTCAGTGGTAATTTCGCCAAATATAATTGCTCCCCTCGTATCAAAGCGAAAAGTTACTATTGGCTGATTAGTTTGCGGATTAAAACCTGGCTGCGCATCCACTAAAGATTCACCACCCAAAGCCACATCCTCATAAATTAGCTCCTCTCCCCCATCTTGTGAGGGCAAAATCATTGTGCCAACTGGCAGTCCTTGAATTCTCGCCTGCTCTGGAGTTAGTCCGGAATAAACCATATGAAAAGTAAGGCGGGCAGTCTTTGAGATTAATTCTTTCAGTCGAGCAGAATCATCAAAACCGGGAACCTGCACTAAAACCCTATCAACTCCCTGACGCTGAATTACCGGTTCAGTTGTGCCCAATTCGTCGATTCTTTTCCGAATAACCTCTATAGATTGCGTAACAAGAGAGGAAACACGCTGATCTATCCCCTCTTTGGTAAGGGTTATTTCTATTTTACCATCTTCCCTCTTATCTATCTCTATCTCCTGCACCGCGCCGCCGGCAAAAATACTATCAGAAATTGGCACTTGCAGCGTTTTTAATGCTTCAATAGCTGCATCTAAACGAGCAGGATCTGTCAGCTCAATAATTATGCCGTCCCCTTTTGTTGTAATTAAATTGCCGATAGAATAATCATTGGCCAAAATTGATCTGGCATCGCGTCTTAGATTTTTAATCCTTTCGCTAATTATCTCCTCTCTATTCACCTGTAATAAAAGGTGAGAGCCTCCCTGCAAATCAAGTCCAAGCACAATTTTGTTTTTCGGAAACCAGTCCGGCATTGTGCTTAAAATATTATTTGGCAATAGATTTGGCAGGGTAAATAATATCCCCATTATAGTAACAATGGTTACAATAAAGGCTCTAAATGGGGAAAATTGTAGCATTTTATACTCTTTTATGAGAAATAAGACTAATTAGTGGCACTAGTTGATTTTGATCGCACATCGGCAACCATTGAGCGGACAATCTTCACTTTTACGCCCTTAGAAACTTCAACCTCTAAATCACTATCATCAATAATTTTCATGACCTTACCTACTAAGCCACCATTTGTAACAATAGTATCCCCGCGTTTAATGGCATTTAACATTTCCTGATGAGCTTTTGCGCGCTTTTGTTGTGGACGGAAAATTAAAAACCAAAAAATTATAATAAGTATAAAAATTGGCGCAAGACTGGCAAATAAATCGCCCGCTCCGCCCGTTCCAGTGGCTTGTGCATATGCAGCTGTTACAAACATTATTCTTTCCTTTGCTTATCAATTAATATGATTTTACTCATATAGAGAAAAACTAATGATTTTGACAGAATAAATCTATTCTTTTAGAGCTTGAAATATATAAGCGCGCTTAATTAATTTTGCAAAACAAATATGAAAAAAAATCAACAGGGTTATTTAATGGGAAAAAAATATAAATTAAAGAAGATAGTTTCGGTGCTTACAAAAATAGCAAATAATATTGAAAAATTGGGCAAAGAAAATGACAAAAAAGAAATTTTTATTGGAAAGGAAAATGCTTATAGTTGGAATCCCAAAGCTAACTCATTGATTCCTATCAAAAATGTTAATTCTATCCCTATAAAGCTGCTAGTTGGAATTGATAATATTTGCTCTATTTTACTACAGAATACTAAACAATTTGCTCTTGGCTATAGCGCGAATAATGCCCTATTATGGGGCGCTAGGGGAATGGGGAAAAGCTCTTTGATAAAATCTGTGCATTTGGAAATATCTAGCCAGCTAAAAAAGGGCGATAAAAGACTGATTCTTGTTGAAATAAATCGAGAAGACCTATCTTCCCTACCAATATTAATGCGCGCTATATCTTTAATTGAGGCACATTTTTTAATTTTCTGTGATGATCTTAGTTTTGAGCAGGGAGAAACAGAATATAAATCATTAAAAACCGTGCTTGATGGCGGATTGGAGGGAAGGCCTAAAAATGTTTTATTTTATGCGACTTCAAATAGGCGTCACCTAATGCAACGCGAAATGATTGAGAATGAGAGATCTAGCGCAATAAATCCGTCCGAAACGGTGGAAGAAAAAATTTCCCTCTCAGATAGATTTGGCCTTTGGCTTGGCTTTCATCATTGCGATCAGCAAACCTATCTTAAAATGGTCAATAATTATATTGAATATTATAATATTGACATAGATAAGCAAGAACTAGAAGCGCGCGCTATTGAATGGGCTACAACGCGCGGAGCCAGATCCGGACGTATCGCTATCCAATTTGTCAGACATCTTGCCGGCCAAAAAGGCATATCGCTAAATTAGGGCTCTAGCCAGCAAGAAGCGAAAGCGGATCAACCGGTGTTGCTCCTTTTCGCAATTCAAAATGTAATTGCGAACTAGTGACTGATCCGGTTTTTCCTGCCAGCCCTATTATTTCTCCGCTCCTTACTATAGTTCCCTTAGTAACATTAGTTTGTGAAAGATGAGCATAGGCAGAAACATAGCCATTATCATGCTTAATTAAAATAAGATTGCCAAACCCTTCAACAGCATTGCCAACATAAATTACTTTGCCGCCTGAGGTA
Organism: Hyphomicrobiales bacterium; assembly: GCA_015490455.1. GTDB lineage: Bacteria > Pseudomonadota > Alphaproteobacteria > Rhizobiales > Devosiaceae > S141-66. Next base: position 55,056 of record WFXU01000024.1, on the reverse strand, counting down.
GCCTTAATCGGTGTGCCTTCTGCCAACTCAATATTTATTCCAGTGCCTTTTGTACCGGCAAAATCCAAAATAACCTCACCTTCTGCTGGCCAAATAAAGCCATTTTGTTCATTATTTGCACTAGTTTTATTTACACTATTATTATTAATGGCGGCGATTTTTGTTGGCGCGCTATTATTCCCACTATTTTCCACCTTTGGCGCTGGCTTTGGCGCGCTTGGCTGACTGGCGCTATTTTCTGATTTTGATGCGCGAGCCACATTTTGTGTTCTTATATTTTGTTGTTCTTGTTTTGGCTCTTCTGCAACAGAGGAAGCAGATCTTTTTATAACAAGATCGGAGCGACCTGGAATTGCTATTTTTTGTCCAACGCCAATTCTATCGGCTGAGGCCAGATTATTAGCGCTAACTATTGCTGCAACTGTTACTCCATATTTACGAGCAATAGAAAATAGAGATTCGCCCGATTCAATAGTATGGAAATAAAGATTTTCTTCTTTAACATTCACTGTTTCATTCGTGCTGGGGGAAATTTTTGAAACTGTTGTTGGTTGTGGTGTTGGTTTTGCCATTGGTTGTGCGGACATATTATTTGAACTCCCTATTGTGGAGGTTTTAGGTAAAGGTGGTAAATTATTTGCAACAATATTTGAATTATTTACTGTGGGGACAGTTACTATGTCATTTTGAATATTTGCTGAATTGCCAATATTTGCGGGCGGTAAATATTTGGCTGGACCGCTAGCGACCTGAATATCCCTTTCGGATATTAAGGAAGTGGAACTATTGGGGAAACTATTATCGGCTTTAGAAAGCTGGTTTGGCATGGGCTGAGTTAAATTTGCTTTAGTCGCAGTATTTGTGGCAGCAGTAGAAATATTATAGTCAAAATCCCTACCCCCCACAGTCTGGCTACCAACCAAAACACAGCCGGAAAGCGCGCTCGCCGCAATTAACAGAGCAGAAAAAGAAATAGCCCTCTTAGCCAGATGCCTGATATTTCTGCTCCGCAAAACGTAAATATTCATAAATTTTACTCAAATTTTACTCAAACTAAATTTAGAACTAGTTTGAGCATAATCTGTTAAGGTAAAAATGTGTTTAAGAGATAGGATTAATTAATGGTAAATTTCATTAATTATAAATATTAATTGCCATTATTGGCGATATTTGCCCATGATCAGCGCCGCTAAGCGGATATATCCGTGCTCGCTATAAATAAAATTATCTTCAATTTTTTCTACTCTTGTTATAATTTGTAAATCATTAGCTGCCCCAACAGCGCCAACCAAAATTCCACCCTCATTTAGCTGCTCAAGCAGAATTTGTGGAATTTCTTTTACCGAACCGCCCAATAAAATCCTATCAAATGGCTGATGTCCTGCTAAACCTAATAAACCATCAAGATTAAAACCAATAATATTGCTAAAACGCGTCTTTGCCCAATTTTGCTCTGCTAATTTAGCTATTTGCCTTATTCTTTCAACTGTAAAAACCCGTTTCGCCATTGTTGCCAATAAGCAGGCCGAATAGCCCGAACCAGTGCCTATCTCTAATATTTTATCTACCCCCTCAGCTTCAAGCGGCACTAATAAATCGGCTAAATGAGTTGGTGAAGTTATTGATTGAGAATGAGGCAGGGGAAAAGTTTTATCGCGATAAGCATAGGCTAAATATTCATTCGGAATAAATGCTTCATGTGGGATAATTTCAAAAGCTCGCAATATTGCCCCATTCACAATTCCGTGCTGGCGTAAAGAAAGAATGAGAGAAGCCCTCGCCGTCATTAAATCAGTAAATTCTTCCTGCTCATTATTTACTTCTCTTTCACCGCTCACAATTTTACCATTTTTCCTTTCGCTATATATATATTAGCATATATTTGCTGATTTTTAACTTATCACTTTATAATTTTATCTTACCTTGTAATTTTCGTAGCATTATCTCATCTGTTTGTTGCAAAAGTAAGGGAGTAATAATTATAGAGTGAGCATGGTGTAATTCATGAAAATCATGCCCTTTATCAAGCGGAAGGGGAGTTTTAGGGATTGTTACAAAAAACTTCCCCTCATTCATGCTCTCATAATAACAAAAAGGAGAAGTTGAAAAACGCTGATGGGGAATAATTTGCACATCTATCTCTTCTGCATGCTCCTTAATTGGAAAATTAATATTATAATAAGTATTATTGCTTGAATGTTCTCTTATCAGCCCTCTAATTATTTTTTCGGCATATTTAATTGAGCAAGACCAATCTATTTCCTTATCACTATCATAATCATAAGCCTGGCTTAGTCCAATTCCCAAAGCACCGTGTAACGCCCCCTCGCGCGCCGCCGCCAATGTTCCGGAACAATTAATAATATCCCCTAAATTTTGTCCGTGATTTATACCTGCCAGCACAATATCGGGCTTTTTATCTCCCATAATTTTTGTACAACCCACCACAACACAATCGGCTGGTGTGCCGTTAATTGCAAATATATTATTTTCTATCCGCTCTAAATCCAACTCTTTCCCAAGCGAAAATCTATGCCCTGCCCCGCTTTGATTTTCTTTTGGAGCAACCACAAAAATATTATTAGATATTTTTTTTGCTATTTCTATTAAATATTTTAGACCGGGCGCATCTATTCCATCATCATTACTTATTAAAATATAAGGGTCATCTTTCATTCTAACAGGCTCATTATTGCGCTCTGATTATTTCCAGGCCACCCATATAGGGCTGCAATGCTTGCGGAATTAAAATTGAACCATCTTCCTGCTGATAATTTTCCATTACCGCAATTAAGGCCCGCCCCACCGCAACACCAGATCCATTCAAAGTATGAACAAAATGCACTTTTCCATTCTCATCGCGATAACGCGCATTCATGCGTCTAGCCTGCCAATCTCCTGCAATTGAAACTGAAGATATTTCTCTATAGGTGTTCTGTCCGGGCAACCATGCTTCTAAATCATAGGTCTTTTGCATGGAATCGCCAGTATCACCAGAACAAAGTAGCATTGTTCTAAAGGGAATATTCAGTTTTTTTAATATATTTTGCGCAGATTTAAGCATTATTTCATGCTCTCGTTCTGCCATTTGCGCAGTTGCAATTGTAACCATTTCAACCTTATAAAATTGATGTTGGCGTATCATGCCCCTTGTATCCTTGCCGGATGAGCCGGCTTCTGAGCGAAAATTTGGCGTTAATCCCGTTAGGCGCATGGGCAAATCATTAATTGATAATATATTTTCGCGCACCATATTGGTTAGAGGCACTTCTGAAGTTGGCAATAACCAGCGACCATCTGTTGTAACAAATGAATCTTCTTTGAATTTAGGCAATTGCCCCGTGCCAAACATTGCTTTTTCGTGCAATAAAAGAGGAGGATTTACTTCTGTTCGGCCATTTTCATTTATTTGCACGTCAAGCATAAATTGCCCCAATGCTCTTTCTAACCTTGCAAGCGCTCCCTTTAGCACGACAAAGCGAGAGCCAGCTATCTTTGCCGCTACCTCAAAATCCATCAAGCCAAGCGCCTCGCCAAGTTCAAAATGTTGCTTTGCCCTAAATGGAAATTCTACCCTTTCACCAAAATTATCAATTTCAACATTATCTGTTTCATCTTCGCCATCAGGAACATCTTTGGCTAAAATATTGGGCAAAACAGCCAGCGCATCTCTTAGCGCTTTAGTTTGCTCGCGCTCCTTTTCTTCTCCCCTTTGCACCTCTTTCTTTAGTTCTGCAACCTTTAGCATTAGATTTTGCGCTTTTCTATCATCACCATTTGCTTTGGCAATGCCTATCTGTTTTGAGAGGGTATTACGCTTTTTTTGTGCTTCATTGAGAGCCAGAATAGTGGCTTTTCTTTCATCATCTAATGCTAATAGCTTATCTGACTGCGGCTCAATTCCGCGCCTTTTCATCGCCTCATCAAATAAATTTACATTATCGCGTATCCACTTAATATCAAACATTTTACCCTTAAATATTATTGCAAACTTGCCTTATAAGCCGCTTCTTTTTTGGCGCGGCGGCGTTCAACTATTTTTACCGAAATAATAGAAGTTTCATAAAGTAGTAACATGGGTAAGGCAAGGCCAAGTTGAGAAATAGGATCGGGTGGGGTTAAGAAGGCCGCAACAAATAATATTGCCACAATCGCATATTTGCGCCAAGATTTTAGCTTTTTACTATCAACCAGTTCAATAGTTGCAAGCAAAGTAAGAATGATTGGCAATTGAAAACATATTCCAAATGCGAATAGTAAAGTCATGATAAGGCTAAGATATTCAGAAACTCGCGGTAGCATTTCAATAGTTACACCGCCAGCGGAGTTAACTTCTTGCGACAGAAAAAAACTTAGCGCCAAAGGTAAAACGCCATAAAACATAACCGCAGCGCCAATAACAAATAATATTGGGGTTGCTATTAAATAGGGTAAGAACGCCCCCCTTTCATTCTTATATAGTCCGGGCGCAATAAATGCATAAAGCTGACCGGCAACGATTGGAAAGGCGGCAAAAATAGCCGAAAAAAGAGCAACCGAAAGTTTGGTAAAGAAAAATTCCTGCGGCGCAGTATAAATAAGCCTAACAGCTTCGTTTGAGCCGGCAGCTCTTTCAAATGGCCCAAGCAAAAATAAATAAATCTTATCGGCAAGAAAAAAGAAAATAACAAATAAAACAGCAATCGCTACAACGGAAAAAATCAGCCTCTGGCGTAATTCAATAAGATGTTCTATCAGCGGGGCTTCTGAAGCGGCTAATTCATCTTCTTTTTTTTCTTTCTCTTCCTGTTTTTCATCCATAGCGCTTTTTTTGGCAACAGATTTATCTGGCACATCATATTTTTTTGCAATATCTGGCTTATTCTTCTTCTTTGCACTCATTTGATTGCTATCTAATTTTTTACTTTTGCCTTACTGTCTTACTATTATTGCTATTATTAGTCGTTTTAGTCTGCGCATTTTTAGCCTGCTCATTTTTAGCCAATTTTGCCGCTTTGGCCTTAGAAGTTTTATTTTTTGCTATTTTGGCACTTTTTTGTGCTGCACTGGCTGAGGCTACACTATTTGTTTTCTTTTTTGTTGTTGAAGTAGAACTCCTTGCGCTTTTTTCTTTATTTACTCTATTTGCCTTAGTTTTAGTCTCACCGACCTTCGCACTAGCTGCCTTTATCTCTGCATAGACATTATTGGCATTGGGATCTTTCGGTTTTATAGCTCCGCTTGGCTCAACCCCGTCAATTGTTATTTTATTAAACTCACTTTCAATATCAGAGCGAGTTTGCTCTAGGGGATTGGTTATGGAAGATTTAATTTCTTTAATATCATCAATTGCGGCAACCTTATTTATCTCCCGCTTAAATTCATCTCCCATACGCCTGACCTTACCCAGCACGCGACCAATATTACGCAGTAATTTTGGCAAATCGCGCGGCCCCACAATAATAAGCGCCGCCGCTGCAACAATAAGCATTTCAGGCCAACCAAAACTTAGCATCAACTATTCCTCATGGCTTTACAATAAGCCGTAAAATTAAGAATCTTTATTTCTCTTAACAGTTTCAGCTTCAGATTCGGCTTCAGATTTTGCACTAGCGTCAATTTGTGAGATTGGCTTTTCATCATCATCTCTAAGGCCTTTTTGGAAACTTTTTATACCGCTAGCTATTTCTCCCATCATTCCTGCAATTTTTCCTCGCCCAAATAATAAAAGAATAGCTATGACAATTATTAAGATACCCCATGGTCCCGGATTCATTTTAATTCTCCACTTTACATAAATTTACATGATTACTCTTTATAGATATTGCTAATTCTGGTCAAAAACAAGAACATGCTGCATATTTAAGCGTAAAAAAACATCTGCACCAACAATAAATTTGGGATTTGACCTTTGGCGGACATTAATTAATCCTTCCATATTTTCAACCTGAACTTCATAAATATCAATTCCAAGAGCCTCTCTTTTTGAAACCAGCCTGCCCCTAATTCCTGGTTTTTTTTCAGACATTTCAATAGCATCAACCGGTCTTATAGCAATAATTACCCTTTGGCCATCTTTTTTATTTTCAGCCTTTATTCTGCCTAAGGGCGTATCAATAATTCCATTCTTAACCATAGCACCAATTTCAGTTAATGGTGACATAAAACGGGCTACCCCTATATCGGCTGGTTTATGAAAAATATTTGCCGAAATATCATTTTGCACTATTTGCCCATTTCTCAGCAATATTATTTTATCACCCAATAACATTGCCTCTTCCGGATCATGAGTTACAATTATGGTTGTGGCATTTATCTCTCTTAACACGGCCATTGTTTCAGCGCGCACAATTTCACGCATTCGCGAATCAAGACCAGAAAAAGGTTCATCAAGCATAATAATGCCTGGTCTGGGAGCTATTGTTCTGGCCAAAGCCAACCTTTGCTGTTCACCACCAGAAAGCATATGCGGATAATCATGTTCCCTTCCCTCAAGCCCAACTCGTTTTAAGGCAACTTTTGCCTGATAGTTTTTTTCTTTTTTTTGCAGCTTAATCAACCCAAATTCAACATTTTCTATTAAGCTCATATGCGGGAAAAGAGCAAAATCCTGAAACATTAAACCGGTTGCCCGCTTTTCGGGTGGCAAATTAAAATTACTATTTGCAACAATCTTATGATTAATTGAGATAGTTCCGGCGCTAACCTGCTGCAAGCCGGCAATAAGGCGTAAAATAGTTGATTTGCCTGAGCCAGATTCTCCCAATAAGCAAACAATCTCGCCAGGAAATAGAGTTAAATCAATCTGTTGTAATATTTTCTTTCCAGCAAAATTTACATCAACCTTATTAAATTCAACGGTAGAAGCAAAACTAACGCCTGCTGTACCGCGCCGACCCCAACTGGTTCTGATATTTTCTTTATCCTGAACTTGCTTCGCACGAAATTTCATTATTTTTCTTCATTGGGAACAGAGTTTTGTAATAGAAATTCTTCTTCTACAATTTTCCCTTGTAAATCTTCCTCTTCTAAGTGATCCTCATCATCACGCAATGCCCCATCAAATGGCACCGGAATTTGTATATTTGGCGGCAATTTATTTGAAAGTAGTCCGGCTCCTTTTAATTCTTCAAGACCGGGCAAATCTTTAATGGAGCTAAGGGAAAAATGATCTAAAAATTCCTTTGTAGTGCCATAGGTAATAGGCCTACCTGGTGTGCGCCGGCGCCCGCGCATTTTTATCCAACCTGTTTCTAATAGAATATCCAAAGTTCCCTTGCCGGTTGAAACCCCTCTTATTTCTTCAATTTCAGCCCTTGTTGTTGGCTGATGATAGGCAATAATCGCCAATGTTTCTAAAGAAGCGCGCGAAAGGGGGCGGGTTTGTTCATCTTCTTTTCGTAATAAAAATGCCAAATCTTCAGCAGTACGAAAAGCCCACTCATCTTCACGTCTGACTAAATTTACTCCCCTATTTTCATAAAGGGCGGCCAATTTTTTTAATAAATGCTCAATATCCGCCCCATCACTCAAATATGGTTGCAAATCTTTTGCCGAAACCGGCTTATCTGCAGCAAAAATCAGAGCTTCAATTATGCGCAAATTTCTCTCTTCAAGCTCTAATTTTTCTTCATTATCAAACAGTTCATCACTCATATTAATCAGTTAATATCATTGCTTAAGATTATTGGCTTTTCGTCTTCTAAGTAATAGAGAAGAAAAGGGAGCTATTTGCTTTAACTCTAACTGGCCCTGTCTTGCCAGTTCAAGGCTTGCGCTAAAACTAGAGGCAATTACCGAGCTTCTATCTTCATCTTCAGATAAATATTGCAGCAGATATTTTTCTAATGGCACCCAATCTACGCTATTACCAATAAGGCGCTGTAATATGTTTACAGCCTCTTGTAAAGACCAGACATTGCGTTTTGAAGGAACATAATTCGCTGATATTGTTCTTTCTCTCTGTGTGGCATAGGCTTTTAATAAATCATAAAGGCTTGCCTTAAATTTGACTGAAATATTTATATTTACCGGTTCAATTTGACCGCGAGCAAAAATTTGCCTGCCCAATCTTGGACGATTAATTAATTGTTCAGAAGCTTTACGCATTGCTTCTAATTTTTTCAGGCGAAATTGCAACATCGCCGCCATCATTTCACCGCTGGGCTCTTCATCACTATCTCTATGTGGCACTAAAAGGCGGCTTTTCAGATAGGCAAGCCAGGCGGCAACAACCAAATAATCAGCAGCAATGTCAATGCGGTTTTTTCTGACTTTTTCAATAAATTCAAGATATTGCTCAGCCAATTCCAAAACAGAAATATTGGCTAAATCAACCTTTTGTTTGCGCGCCAAATCCAGTAAAAGATCAAGCGGCCCCTCATATCCCCTTATATCTACATACATTCTATTGGCATTATCAGAATCTTTTTCTCTTAGATTTAGCAAGCCATCATCAAATTCATCCATATTTACCGCCAAATAAATTATATTTGCCCTACAAAACAGATTTGCCTTAAGAGCAAAAAAGGTCAAGCCCGCCATAAAATATTCACCATCAGCAATATGGCAGCGTCTAACTTTTTTATCCAAAAGGCTGCCCTGTTACTCAATAAGCTGATAATTAATCAGTGCGCACAAAACAGTCACCACCTGCTAACTTTAGACTATTGCATATTTGATTAGCATTTTCTATTGAATCTGCGGGAATTCTAACACGATAATAAATACCCTTATCGCCAAGATCTGCTCTTTGAATTTCCATAATTCTATCTCCAATTATTGAAGCAAATCTTGTTTTAATTTCAATAAGAGATTTTTGTGCATTCTGTTCTTCACGCCGCGATGCAACCTGCACATAGGCTGGTGCTATTGTTAGATTATTTGCTCCATTCTGGCTTGCCACGCTCGTGGCTGAATCATTTGTAGCCGGGCCGGTTTGGATTTGTGTAACTGCCTCGTTCGCCGAATTAGCTAATAAATCAACTGCACCCGAATTAGAAGCAGAAGGACTTGTGGAGGTCTGAATATTTGCCCCAGAAGATGAAGAAGTTTGCGGGTCTGACGAGGATGCACCCGCAGGACCAGTTGCAATTTGAACCTGTGTTTGAGAAGGTTGGTTTTGGTTAGATATTACGGGTTGATTAGCCTGTAGAGCCGCTTCATTAGTTGAATTTGCGGGCAAATTCGGAACATTTGGCCGCTCGATCGGCAATGCCTCATTCCCAGCCCTTGCCGTGTCACCACTGATAATTGTGCCGTCCGGGCGAACGGTAACAGTTTTTACTTTGCGATTAGTAAGAGTCGTTTGTGTGTTTCCATTATCACTAGTTTCAATGACTCTGGCAATCGGATCATTATTTTGGCTTTCATCACGCGAAATTAGCTGTTCATTTTGCGGGGTATTTTTTTCTCCTCCAAGTTCATTCATCACTACAGATTGCTCTTCTTCGTCAGACTGAGTGGAGGGGATAATTTTTTCCGGTTCTGTTTCAGCGCTAAGCACCGGCACCACATTAGTTGAATCATTTTTGGGCACAACAACAAAATAATAATAAAGGGCAAAACCAACAATCCAGAAAAATAAGCCAGCAACGACAGGACCTAGAAATTTACGCAAAAATGAAGATTTTTGTTCATTTTGCATATTTTGCAGCTCTGGTTGCTGCTCTGGGACAATATTTATATTTTCCGCTACCCTATCATTATTTTGCTTAATATTTTGACTATCAATAGCAGCTGCTAAAATTTTAGATTCAGCCGCTTTCGCCGCCTCATCAACTGAAATAGTTTCTTCCGACATATTTTCCCCAATGTCGGATAATCTATCTTGCTTTGCTCTGGCGCTATCACGCACCGCCTCACCAATAAGGCTTTCTATTTCCTCAAGCGGATCCATATCTTCTGGATAATCATTACCCTTTGTGGCATAGTTAGCCTGTGGGGCAGTAGGAGAAACATTTCCATTTCCCCCCAACCCGAAAATTGGCGCGCTCTCAAACCTATCTCCACTATTTTCATTTTGTGGCTGAACATTATCGTTTTGTAAATTGCTATCCGGCTGCGCATTATTATTTTGTATTTGCGCAAACTGCGAATTTTCGGAAACAGAAACATCTCCGCTTTCACCTACTCGCCTATTTTCATTTTCACTAAGCTCTTCTTCTTCTAATTGTTGAGCAATTAATCTTGCAATTGGATCATCAGCCAGTTGAGAATTTTCTAAATTATTCTGCCCCTCCTCAGCAAGAGGAACCTCCTCTCTTATTTCAGAAGAAACATTGGTGCTTAATTCACCATATTCCATATTTGGCAAATTTTCTTCAATTTGGCTATGCTCCCCCCCTTGCTCTTGAGAAAATTTTTTTGCCGAACGGGTTGCGCTTAGCCTCTCGCTGGCGCTTAGCACTTTGTCAAGATTTTCCCGCATTTGCGCTGGGTCTTTTAATTCTTCCGGCAGCTGAAAATTTGTAATTCCTTGTTGTCCTTCATCTTTATCTTTTGAAGGATTTTGCTCTATATTAGCAGATCCATCATTTGCCGCAGATTGAGGTGATGATATATTCACCTCACTACCTTTTTTAGCGTCCTGCGCCATCATGCGCGCCAATTCTGCAATTAGATCATCTGTCTCACTATTTTGCTCAAAATCTTTTGACATATGTGCTTTACCCATTTGAAACCACCCTGGCTTTCATAATTAAATCATACTAATTTTGTTCTTGGCACAGCAATGTGCCACAATTATGAAAGCTCACTGGGTGCGCTAACCCCCAAAATTCTCAAACCAGTTCCTAAAATCTGTTGAACTGATCTTACCAAAACCATTCTGGCTAATGTTACACTCAAACTATTATGGTTAACAAACCGTAAATCTGGATTTTCTTTACCCCTTGTCCAAAAACCATGAAACCCCGCCGCAAGCTCATGAAGATAGAAGGCTATTCTATGTGGTTCATGTGTTTTGGCGGCTGCTTTCAGGACACGCGGCCAGGTTGAAAGTAATTTTATTAGGGCAATTTCCTCCTCTATTGTCAATAAAGAAATATCAGCCCTTCTTAGTGCGTCTATAGAAAGATCCAAATCTGGCAGTTCACGATTCGCGGTGCGAAATATTGAACAGCTGCGCGCATATGCATATTGCACGTAAAAAACCGGATTTTCGCGGCTCATTTCTTTTACCAAATTAAAATCAAAATCAAGCGGAGCATCATTACGCCTAAATAACATAATAAAGCGCACAGCGTCCGGACCTACCTCGTCAACAATTTCAGCCAAACTTACTAATTCTCCTGAGCGCTTTGACATTTTTACCTGCTTGCCATCGCGTAAAAGCCGCACTAATTGGCAGATTTTTACATCCAGCTCGGCCTTGCCATCAGAAATAGCCTTAACCGCAGCCTTTAAGCGCTTTACATAGCCGGAATGATCCGCCCCAAGCACTACAATTTGCTTATTAAATCCGCGCAAATATTTTTCTCTATGATAGGCAATATCTGAAGCAAAATAAGTGTAAGAACCATCTGACTTGACCAGAGCCCTATCGCTGTCATCGCCAAATTTTGTTGCCCTAAATAGGGTTTGCTCCCTATCCTCCCAATCATCGCTTAACTTACCCTTTGGCGGCTCTAATTTACCCTGATAAACAAGCCCCTTTTCTCTAAGCCAGCTAAGTGTTTTTTCTATTTCCCCATCCTTACCATGTAAACTCTGTTCAGAAAAAAATATGTCATGTCTAATGTTAAGTTTGGCCAGATCTTGCTTTATCAGAACCAACATAGCTTTAAGAACAATTGGCTTTATAATTTCTAAACTTTCTTTTTCTGGTTTTGTTAATAATTTATCGCCAAATTTGACTGCTAAATCCTGCCCTATAGGAACAAGATATTTGCCCGGATAAAGGCCTTTTTCTATTTCCCCAATTTTCTCACCCAAAGCCTGGCGATAACGTAAAAATGCAGACTTTGCCAAAATATCGATCTGCCCGCCAGCATCATTAACATAATATTCTCTCACCACATCATAGCCAACAAATTCCATTAAACTTGCCAGCGCATCGCCAAATACAGCCCCCCTTATATGCCCAACATGAATAGGCCCTGTTGGATTAGTGGAAACATATTCAATATTAACCCTCTCCCCCTGCCCCATATCTACTTTGCCGTAATTTTCACCCAGGCTCAATATGGATGATAAAAGAGAGTGATATATTTTATTTTTGAGGCGAAAATTAATAAAGCCAGGTCCAACTATTTCTATAGAAGAAATATTTTTGTCATTTTTGAAATAATCGGTAATTTTTGTAGCAATTTCGCGTGGATTTTGCCTTAAATTCTTACTTAGGACCATTGCAGCGTTGGTGGAAATATCGCCATGAGCGAGAGAGCGTGGAGGTTCAACCGCTATTTTTGCAAGCAATTCATTGTCCAATATTTCTTCGCCATATATTTCTTTTAGCGTATTTTTTATCTTATCAGAAAAAATTGCAAAAATATCCATATGTCCCAAACCTTCAGAGCTGATGCGCCAGGCGCAATAATTTGCCAAGCGCACTAGCTCAATTTTACTTTCTCGTCAAATATTTGCTCATATAAATCAATTGCATATTGATCTGTCATGCCGGCAATATAATCGCATATTATTCTTGCCCGTTTTTTCTCATTCTTTGCCAAATCAAATTTATTCTGCCAATCTTTTGGCAAAATGGGTGTTTGGATTAAAAAATCAAATAATTTCGCTATTATTTTTTCGCCCCTTCTGGCATCTTTTTTAACTTCGCTGGAATTATAAATATTTTTATACATAAATTGCTTTAATTCTTTTTCTAATTTTGTAAATTTCTCAGAAAAAATAATTATTTGCTTACCTGCATTGCGCACTTGATTAACATTTTGCGGATTTAATCGAATAATATTTTCTCTTGAACTAGTAATAACATCTTCAATTGTAGCAGTGATTAAGCGGCGCTGCACCTCATGCGCCTGTCTTTGCTCCGAAATATGCGGCCATTGATGCAATATTGTTTTGACAATTGGTGCTAATATTTCTACTTCCATTAAATCTCCTAATTTAATCAAACCCGCCCTTAAACCATCATCAATATCGTGAGCATTATAGGCTATATCATCGGCAATAGCAGCAATTTGCGCCTCTAAACCTGCATAAGTTTCTGGCTCTAAATAATTGATAAAACTTAGTTTCTCCTTGTTTTTTTCATTTATTATCGGTCCATTATGTTTTAATATCCCCTCAAGACATTCCCAAGTAAGATTTAATCCATCATGTTCGGCATAACGTTTTTCTAATTTTGTAACTGTGCGTAAAGACTGTAAATTATGCTCAAATCCTCCCCAAATTTGCATTTTTTTATCCAACACCCTCTCACCCGCATGACCAAATGGCGGATGACCTAAATCATGAGCTAAAGCTATTGCTTCGGCTAAATCTTCATCAACCTTCAAAGCACGCGAAATTGAGCGAGCAATTTGGCTAACTTCCAATGTATGGGTTAATCGGGTTCTAAAGTGCTTTCCTTCATGGCGCACAAATACTTGTGTTTTATATTGGAGACGGCGAAAGGCAGTTGAATGGATGATTCTATCGCGATCACGCTGAAATTGGGTTCTTGTAGGGCTGTTTTCGGTTGTAAATTTTCTCCCTTGTGAATATTGAGCAAGGGTTGCATATTTTGCTAACATGCTCATTAAATATATTCCCCTTTATATTCCCTTTGCAATTTTATTTTATCAACCTATCTTAGAGATATTAATTTGGAAAGTAAGAAAATGAACGAACAAAATATGGCAAAAATTACGGTAACTGATAGCGCCCTTAAACAAATAGCCAAAATTATTGCTAAAGAGCCAAAGGGAACTGTTTTACGTATTTCTGTTACTGGAGGAGGGTGTTCAGGATTTTCTTATGAATATAATTTAGTGCAAGAAAAGCCAAATGAAGATGACCTTATTTTAGGTAATGAAAAAGCAAGAATTTTAATCGATTCGCTTTCATTACAATTTATGCAAGGCAGCAAAATAGATTTTATTGACGAATTAGCAGGACAATCTTTCCAGATTGACAACCCAAATGCAGTTGCTTCCTGTGGCTGTGGATCTAGTTTTTCCCTCTAATATAGGGATGCTTTGGTCAGCGCATTCTAATGACTAAAATTGAACATCTAAGTTAGATTATAAGTTAGATTCTAAGTTGCGTTGTGCATTGGGACAGAGCAACTAAGGAAGATTGTTAAATGTTCGTTCGGGAAGAATTTTTAACATATTGATATTTGCGGAAACCGTAAATCGGTAACTTTAACCCGCAATCTAGAAAGACTATTCGCAATTATAGTGGCTATATGAGACAAAGTTCAGCTATTAAATGGTAATTGGTCATCTTGAATCTGGCCGCTGGATGAACCGCAATTATTCTGCCCATAGCCAAGTCTTTGCCGGTCAAACAATCAGCATCACGCGAATTGATAATAATATGGCTGGTAATTTTATGTATTATGACCTAGAATAGTCCTATAATTAGGTATCAAAATAGAGCCGATTAAAATATATCTGGCTTAAATTTATATGCCTCAAATTAAACCATAACCCATATGCCCAAAATAGCGGGGGTGAAGGTAGGGGGGATAGATGGTTAGCCTATTGAGCCGAGATCGTTCGCAAAATTCTCGCCGCAAGCGGATAATCGGCGCAATTTTAGCGCTACTCTTGGCGCTCATATTGTTTTTACTATGGTCATTGCTGGGGCGCGAAGAGGATCCTGCCGGGCGATTGTTGCAACTTTTAGAAGATGCCCGCGCCGAACTGGAAGCACCCGGTCGCACCATTACAAAAGCCGCCAAAACACTTGGCGATGCTGATGCTACCTATTCCTTTATAATGCAAGATATAGCGTTGGTTCCCTATCTGGATCGCCGCCAGACCCCCGAACAGGTGCTAACAACCCGTATGGCCAACCCGCTAGATAGGGCGGTGCTATTTGGAACGCTCTTGGAGGAAATGGGTTGGGAAATCCGTTATTTGCAGCTCACCCCGCTCCCTGACGCTTCATTGGCGGTCGGTCGTTCCCCAAACGAGAATAGCCCCGCGCTGACCGCCCTGCGCCGGTTTCTGGATAAAGAGGTCACCTTGCCGCCCGACATGCAGGCGCAAGCAGAAGCCGCCGCCCGAAGTAGCGCCGGCGACGAGCTCAGAGCCGAGATTGCGGCAACTGTTGAGCAGACGCTGGAGCTTCTTGAAACCGACGAAAACAGCCCCGGCCTGAACTATCCCAATTATAATGACTACAACACCATTGAGGGATACGGACTGCTGAAACGCTATGTCGTCGTGGCCGAACGGGACGGCAGGCGGCGGGTGTTTGACCTGCTGCATGATGGAAACGATCCAACGCTAGAAGAAGGTCTTGCCGGGCTAAAGGACACGGCGATGGATCAGATCCGGTGGGATTTTTATTCTTATTCGTTTGACATGCCTAAAATCGTGCCGATCACCTTACGACTGGGCGTGGTAGATAGTAGCGGGCTTGAGCAGACGCTGATTGAATGGAGCGGTAACCCCGCCGTAGAAGAATTAGAACTGCGCTTTCTTCCGGCAATTGATCCTCTGGGGAAATTGCGCGATGGTACGCAACCCGAACAGGTGGATCAGTGGCAACCCTATTTGCGGGTGAATGGGCGCCAGATAACGGGCAAGCCGTTCTCGCTGGCCTTTGGCGGAGCCACCAGCACAGTAGGTTTACGTCCGCCCATTACTGCGTCTGATGAACTCACCCCTGCCAATCCTACGAGCGCAACGGCACTGGACATCACCCAGATTGATAGCGCCGACTGGCCGTTGGTGCGGGTCGGCTTATCGGTGAAGGCCAGCGGTGGCGGATTATGGCTGCCCGATCATTTTCTATTGCGCGATCAGGGGCGCGCCTATCCGCTACGGCTATTGTCGGTGGGGCAGAGCGCCCGACCGCTATTGATTCTGACCGATGTCAGTTGGTCAATGGGTGATACCGATGCCTTTGAATCCAGCAAGCGCGCAATCCTATCGCTGTTAGACCTAATTTCTGAGGGGCAGCCGGTGGGTCTGACTAGCTTTGCCCTTGAGCCGAGTGAACTGGTGCCGCTGGCGCCTCTGAGTGAGCGCGATAATTTTGTTGCTGGGGTAGAAGCGATGGTGTTAGATAGCTATACAGGAATCCTTCGGGCGCTGGACAGAACGAGCCGCAATGAGGCGCTGACGAGCGGGGTCGTGCTGCTATTATCCGATGGCGAAGACAATGTGGGCGGAGATGAGGCCGCGATAATTGATCGGCTAAAACAGGCTGGAATCAAGATCTATGCAATCCCGCTGGGCGAAGAAGCCGATGCGGCGCTTTTGACCCGCCTAGCCGAAAAAACTGGCGGACAGGTAGCCTATCAGGGTGATGCGAAGGGGCTTGAGGCGCTGTTCCGCCGGATAGGAGCCGAAATATCTAGTCAGGTTCAGCTACAATATCGGGTGCAATCTGGGATAGATGAGAATGTAGACACAGATGCACAACCCGCTCTCGATGGGAATATATCTGGCGCGATGGAAACGCCCATAGCGGCAGAGACAGGCAATTCTGAGAGTTCCACCTTACGTTCGGGCGAGCGGCAAATTACGGTAGTCTTACGCGATACTACACTTGCGGCGGAAGGTAGCTATATTCCCCCGACCCGAACACGCTCGCCGGCGGTGCCACATCTCTATCTTGAGGTTATTACACAGGCTAGTGGTTATGATGCCGTTCATAATCGGGCGCGTCGGGTTTTGTTGCGGCTTGACCAAGCAGATACGGCGCTACGCTTGACTGGCACATGGTCGCTAATCGGGGATTTGGGTGCCTATCCCGAACGTGCTTATCTAATTCGCTATTTCAGCCGTTGGATTGATGCTTTGCGCCTTTTGGGGGTGCGCACACCGACCGAGATTAAGACCGCGCCTGAAGCGCCACCGCCCCAGCCGATGGATCAATGGCTGAACGATGAGGCGCGCCGCTGGCCTTCATTAGCGCGGATGCGACTGGTTAATAGCTATCGCGCATTTGCTACCATTGACACCGAACGCGGTTTGGTGAGCCCTGCTCCCGGTCCGATCCTATATTTACACCGCGCTGAACTTACGCAAGATTTAGGCGCTAGGCAACAGATGATGCGCCGCGAGGCTTTTGACGTGCTTTTGCGCCCGGCTCGCCCGCTAAATAGCGGCGAATGGAACCGTGACACTATGGCTGGCGAAATAGCCGCCAGCATCGCCGAAGGTCGCTTGCTGGGTGGAACAGATGCAATCTCGGCGCTGCTGGATGCCGGCTCTACCTTGCAATTTATCCCGCTTTCTGAAGCTATATCAGGCGAGGATTATCCGCCCGGCTTTCTTTCCGCAATCACTCCGGGCTGGGAGGGGTCAACATTGGTTCGCATACCCGGAGTTCGGCAATGGCTATGGCAGATTGACACTAGCTATGATCTATTATTGCGCAATCGCTTTCGCACCTTCTATCTAGACCGTGACAATTTTGCCAAAGGTGCTTCGCTAGAGCAGATCGCGCAACAGTTCAACAAAATTGATAAATTACTAGCGCTCTATGGGACGGCCTATGGCAATTTTGCGGGTCTCACCCCATTTGCTAGCGCCGAACTAGGAGCCATTGTTGCCTTCAAACAGAGCGAAAATAAGCTGTGGTGTTACTCAACCCTGATGCTGGCACAAGTTGGCGAGACAATTGAAAGCGAAGAAGCGCTACTCAATCGCAATGTCAATGCGGCTCGCGAAAAGGCGGCGCGTCTGTGTAAAATTGAGGGCGGGGCTGGTGGTGCCGAAAATGGTGATCTGCTGCGCGATGGCGCCCGCAAAGCGGTAAAGGAATGGGCGCGAAACTACGGCATCAATAAGACTAAGGAGGCTATAGGCGACCCGATTTCAACCGGCTGGTCTCTTTGGGAGACGGGGGGTGCGCTGTGGGACGCGGTGCGTAGCTTCCAAAATGAAGGCTTTGCCAGTAGCAACATCTCCGCAACGGGAAATGCGCCAGTGGGCGGGAGCGGCTTCCCAATCAGCCCGGCTCAGGAATTGGCAATAGCGCATATTGTGGCGGAGGTGGAATGATACCGGCACTGTAAAGGCACGCTACTAAGACCCTCAACCTATAATCGCCCTCATACCTAACCCTCTTAACGCTTAGAGAGTCCCACGACTGCCAGAGGATGACAGCTACTAGGTCCCGGCTTTCCTCTGCCCTGCTTTTAGAGGGTGGCTGCGATTATATTTGGAGATAGTCTTTTTGTTCATAACATATTTCATAACATATTAAGAGGGATTGCCAATTGGCAAAGATGCCAAAGAAACAGCACCAATGCGAGTATAACGCAAAGGCATTGAAAGAATTGCCTCTACCCTTTTCACCCACTCCTACAAATTGAAACTAATATATCTCCGACTTCTAACTTCTGACTTCCGAGCGATAAAATTTTCACGGCCGACTATATATAAATATATTTTGTCAGCCCCTTAATCAAATTAGTTAATTCTCATACTCAATTCTTGATGAGGTTAACATCAAGCTTATTATAAGGAATTTCAATATTGCCCTTATCAAATTCCAGCTTAATTTGCTCATTGAAAAAGAATTGCACTTTATAATAGTCACTGGATTTTACCCAAGCACGAAATGTTAAAATAACCGCACTATCGCCTAAACTATCAACATAAACAGCCGGCTCTGGCCTATCCAGCACACGATCATCATTTTTTGCTATTTTTAGTAAAATTTTACGCGCCTCTTCAATATTTGCTTCATATGAAATGCCCACCTTTATATTAACCCGTCGTCTTTCCTCCTTATCAAAATTAACTATTGCAGAGCTCCAAATTTGCGAGTTAGGAACAAATATATAAACCCCATTGGCGGTTTCAAATTTGGTAGAAAAAAGCCCTATTTCCTTTACCGTTCCCTCAATAGAATCAACCTTTATATAATCTCCTATAGAAAATGGACGTAGCCAGATTAGCATTACACCCGCTGCGACATTAGAAAGAGTGCCCTGTAAGGCTAAAGCGATAGCAAGGCCAGCAGCGCCCAATACTGCCAGCATGGAATTAGTTGCAACGCCAAACTGGTTTAATACAATAATGATAGTAACGATTAAAATGGCGTAGCGAACAAGCTGACTGAGCAAGGGGGCTATTGTCTTATCAATTTTTGGTGTTCGTTCAATTAATCTCCTAACCATTGAAGCAAAATAGCGCGAAGATATCCAACCAATAATAAGAACTATAAGGGCGGTTATTATTCCCCAAGAGTTGGCGCTTAGCCACTCCAACAGGGATGTTGAAAATTCACTTATTTGCACCTTTTCCTCATCTATCATTTGTTTGCCAAGTAAATATCAGACCAAACTATTCATCATTTTCTAATGAACAAACTATTAGCCATTTACAATTTATATATTTGAACTTAAACCATTGGCATTAGATTTTTATTGGGTCAACTATATTTGGGTTCGCTGTGAATAAGAAAAAAACAACAAATAAAAGAAAAATCAGACGCGCCCCGACCGAAAGCGATGTTGCTAGGCTGGCAGGAGTTTCTCAATCAGCTGTCTCGCGCGCTTTTACGAAAGGAGCAAGCATTGCCAAAGCAACACGTGAGAAAATTATCGCCGCTGCGCGCGAATTGGGATATCACCCAAATTTATTAGCTCGCTCTTTGGCTACACGTCGCTCTAATATTATTGCTTTAGCCATTGCAAATCTTGAAAATCCATTTTACGCGCAGGTGGCGCAGCAATTATCCGCGCAATTACGTGAAACAGGACGGCATATTTTATTATTTACCTCCTCCATTTATGATGAAACCGATCCAATGTTAGAAAGAGCGCTCAGCTATCAGGCAGATGCGCTAATTATGACCGCTACAAAAGCCAGCGAACAATTGGCAGATCAGTTTAAGAAGGCGGGCGTGCCAATTGTGCAAATAAATCGTGAAAGTAAAATTGCCGGAGTTTCTACTGTTTGGGGAGAAAATTACCGTGCTGGCAAAGTTGCAGCTAGTCATTTTCTAAAAAAAAATCATAAAAATTTCGCCTTTGTTGCCGGCACAAAAATTTCTAGCACCAGCCATATGCGCCAACAAGGATATATTGAAACATTGGCCAAAAATAATATAAAAAATGTGCAAATTGTTTATGGGGAATATAGTTTTGAAGGCGCGGCAAATGCTGCCAGAAAATTATTTAACAGCAAAAATCCTCCTGACGCCATTTTTTGCGCCTCAGATTATATGGCTTTTGGCGTGTTGGAAGTAGCAAGGCGCGAATTTGCTCTAAAAATTCCAATCGATGTTGCTATTATAGGTGTTGATGATGTTCCTGAAGCCAGCCATTCAGCCTATGATTTAACGACTTTTTCTCAACCCGCTGCTGCTTTAGCGAAAGAGGCAATTTCAATTGTTGATAAAATGATTGCCAATCCAAATCGTAGGGCTATAAGGACTGAAGTTGCTGGAGAGCTTATTATTCGTGGTTCAACAAGGAGATAATATTTAGATTAACAATATTATTAACAATTAAGAATTTTATTATTTTTTTATTGCATGCGCATGCAAAACCCGCTATTTAGTCTGCGCTAACTTTTGCATACGCATGCAATGGGGCAGAAAAGGGGTAGAGGAAGAGAGGGGGCGAGGAAAGACAAGGGGGCAGAGGAAGGTAAAGAGGTAGAGGATAAAGAGGGCAGAGAGGATAATTGAGTAAATAAATCAAAAGAGGTAAATTGGCTGGTGGGAGTTGGTAAATCAGAAAGGCTAATTCTAAAAATTCTAATCAAATCTCAAAATGGAAATTATTATGAGTGCGTTATTTAATAATGGTGTTGTAGCTGCATCAATCAAACAAAATGCTGCAAGAGTTTATGAAAATAATGTGACTTCGTCGCTTATTGGCTATGCAAAAAAACAGGGTGTAAGGCAGCTATCAAGCGGTGCACTTGTCGTTACAACCGGGAAATTTACCGGCCGTTCAGCTGGAGATAAATTTATTGTAAAAGATGAAGAAACCATAGATAAAGTATGGTGGGATAATACAAATTCCATGCAAAGGGATAATTTTAATCGCTTGTTAAGCGACGCGCTGAAGCATTTAGAAGGACAGCATATTTTTGTGCAACAATTATTTGCCGGTGCAGATGCAAATTATCGTTATAATGTTGAGGTTTTTACTCCCAGCGCCTGGCACGCTTTATTTATTCGTAATTTGCTCATTAGGCCAAGACAGTCTGAATTAAAGAAATTTTCAGGCAATGTAACCATTGTGCATGCACCTGACTTTTTGGCTTCACCAGATATACATGGCTGTAAGAGCGAGACATGTATTGCTTTGGATTTTTCTCGTAATATTGTGGTAATTTGCGGCACACAATATGCTGGCGAGATTAAAAAATCCGTATTTTCCTTATTTAACTATCACGCCCCAGATGATGATATTTTCCCGATGCATTGTTCGGCAAATATAGGGAAAAATGGTGATAGTACATTATTTTTTGGTCTTTCAGGAACCGGAAAAACAACTCTTTCAGCTTCTGCTGATCGCGCTTTAGTTGGCGATGATGAACATGGTTGGAGCAAAGATGGTATTTTTAATCTAGAAGGCGGCTGTTACGCTAAAGCAATAAATTTAAGTAAGGAGTCCGAACCGGAAATTTATGCCGCTGCTCAATATGATGGCGCCATATTAGAAAATGTAATCATAAATGAGCAGACTGGCGAGCCTGATTATAGTGATGATAGTCTTACTGAAAATACCCGCATTGCTTACCCATTAAATGCGATAGCTAACAGGGTAGAAAGCGGAATTGCCCCGACGCCAAAAAATGTCGTTCTGCTTACAGCAGATGCTTTTGGCGTATTGCCGCCCATTGCTCGCTTAACTAAAGAGCAAGCAGCCTATTATTTCCTTTCTGGCTATACAGCAAAAGTTGCCGGAACCGAACGTGGAGTAACCGAGCCGCAAGCTACTTTTTCAACATGTTTTGGTGCGCCCTTTATGTCGCGCATGCCAACAATTTATGGAAAATTATTGCAAGAAAGGTTGGAAAAAAGCGGGGCTAATTGCTGGTTGCTCAATACTGGATGGAGCGGCGGCTCTTATGGAGTTGGCAAACGTATGGCAATAAAAGATACCAGAACAATGTTAGAAGCGGCCCTAAGTGGTGAGTTAGATAATGTTGAATATCGCTATGATGAATATTTTGGCCTAAAAGTTCCCTTAGAAATTAACGGAATTGACCCCAAAATATTAAATCCGCGCTCAACCTGGAATGATGAAAAAGCCTATGATGAGCTGGCAAATAGATTGGCACAGCTATTTACCGATAATTTTGTTAAATTAGGATTAGAAAATAGCGATTTTGCTATTGGTAGTCCTAAAAGGCGTAAAGTTGCTTAGAATTGGAGAGAAAAATGTCCCTAATCACACTTCGTCAATTATTAGATCACGCCGCTGAAAATTCCTATGGAATGCCCGCCTTCAATATTACTAATCTTGAAACTTTACAGGCAGTATTACAGGCAGCCGATAAAACAAATTCTCCGGTATTAATACAAGCGTCGCGTTCGGCAAGAAAATATATTGATGATATTTTGTTAAAAAATTTATTTTTGGGGGCAATAGAGCGCTATCCCCATTTGCCAATATGTTTACATTTAGATCATGGAAATGACGTAAATTGTTGCGTTTCGGCAATGGATATTGGCTTTTCTTCTGTCATGATGGATGGATCATTATTAGCCGATTGTAAAACTCCATCAGACTATGATTATAATGTTGAAGTTACAGCAAATGTGGTTGAACTTGCCCATGCGCGCGGTGTTTCTGTTGAGGGTGAAATTGGTGTTTTGGGTTCGTTAGAAACCGGAGAGGGCGAAAAGGAAGATGGGCACGGTTTTGAAGGAAAATTAGAAAAAAATATGTTACTTACAGATCCTGATGAAGCCGCCCGTTTTGTTAAAGATACAAATATTGACGCTTTAGCCGTTGCAGTTGGAACCTCGCATGGGGCCTATAAATTTAGTCGTCGTCCTAGTGGCGATATTTTAGCAATGGATGTTATTGAAAAAATCCACGAAAAATTACCTAATACTCATTTAGTTATGCACGGAGCTTCCAGTGTTCCGGAGGAATTACAGCAGCTCATAAATGAATATGGTGGTCTTATTCCAAAAACATTTGGAGTGCCATTAGAGGAGGTTGAACGCGGTATAAAATCTGGCGTAAGAAAAGTAAATATTGATACCGATATTCGTATGGCTATGACCGGTTCTATAAGAAAATTTTTAGAGGAAAATAAATCTTCCTTTGACGTAAGAGCAATTTTATCTTCTGCGCGTGAGCGGGCAAGCGAATTATGTGTTGAACGTTTTGAGAGATTTGGCTGCGCTGGAATGGCTGACAAGATTAAGCCCGTCTCATTAAGCGCAATGGCAGATCGCTATGCCAATGGTGTATATAAGGCAAAATAGACTATAATCTAAATCTAAAATAATGGGTTAAACAGATTGCAAAATAAAGATTTAACTGGCTGGTTGGCTGAAAATAAGATAGAAAAAAATCTTTCTGATATTATAGAAAATATAGCTTTTTCGGCGGTTAAAATAGCTGAAATTGTGAGGCAAGCGCCTTTAAGAGAATTAACCGGATATAGTGATTCGCAAAATAAACATGGAGAAAAACAAAAAAAACTTGATATAATTAGCAATGATATAATCGTTGAACAATTAAGCAAGCTAAATTCAATCGCAGCAATGGTTTCTGAAGAGATGGATGAGATTATTCAAAATCCACATTTGCAAGAAGCTGATTTGGTTGTTTGTTTTGATCCGCTTGATGGCTCTTCCAATATTGATGTAAATGCGACTATTGGCACAATTTTTTCAATATTGCAGCTAAATGAAACTGATTTACATATTAAGGAAAGCCAAATATTAAAGGCTAGTAAAAATCAGCGCGCAGCCGGATTTATTCTTTATGGTCCGGCTTGTTTGTTTGTGCTTACGGTAGGAAAAAATGTAGCTCTATTTGCGTTTGATGAAATGAGTCAGCAATTTTTGCTGGTAAGGAATAATATTAAAATTCCAGAACAGAGCAATGAATTTGCCATTAATATGTCCTATCAGCAATTTTGGGATGAGGCGATAAAAACATATATTGCTGATTGTTTAGCCGGAGAAAATGGAATTAGAAAAAAGCGATTTAATATGCGCTGGGCTGGTTCAATGGTTGCAGATGTTTATAGAATATTTATGAATGGGGGTATTTTTATTTATCCAGCGCTTAAAAAACCGGGTAGCGAAAATGGTAAATTGCGCTTTTTATATGAGGCCAATCCTATGGCTATGTTGGTGGAAAATGCCGGCGGTAAAGCGATTTCGTCTAAAATTGCAATTAAGGATGTAGTGGCTACAAATTTGCACCAGCTGGTACCGGTAATTCTTGGCTCTAAAGAGGAAGTGGAAATTTTAGCAAAACTCTATAATAGGGCTAACTAAATTAACCATTAGCACAAAATTACCCGCTATTTTTGCTCTAAAAGTAAAATTTTTCTTTTTTTCCTTATTTTTTCCCAAAAAAATGTTCTAAAATACTTGACAGTTCGGCGCGCTGATGCGCTGAATTGGCTACGCCAAATCATATAATCATAATGGTGTATTTTAATTAGGAGGAAATTAATGAAAAAATTTATTATTGGAGCCGTAGCCGCAGTGGCTATGAGTGGATTGAGCTTTGCTGCTTCGGCGCAGCAACAATTTATCTCTATAGGCACTGGTGGTGTTACGGGCGTTTATTATCCAACAGGTGGCGCTATTTGTCGCCTTGTTAATAAAGGGCGCAAAGAACATGGCATACGTTGTGCTGTAGAATCAACAGGTGGTTCTGTTTATAATATTAACGCAATTCGTGCAGGCGAACTTGAATTTGGTGTTGCCCAATCCGACTGGCAATATCACGCCTATAATGGAACTTCTAAATTTAAGGATCAGGGTCCATTCAAAGATTTGCGTGCAGTATTTTCAGTCCATGCAGAGCCATTTACTGTTGTAGCGCGGGCTGATTCCGGAATTAAAACTTTCGCAGACCTTAAAGGAAAACGGGTTAATATTGGTAATCCGGGTTCAGGTCAGCGCGGCACAATGGAAGTTGTTATGGAAGCGCTTGGCTGGACAAATGACGATTTTGCTCTAGCATCTGAGTTAAAATCATCTGAACAATCTCAAGCACTTTGCGATAATAAAATTGATGCAATGGTGTTTACAGTTGGGCACCCATCTGGCTCAATTTCTGAAGCAACAACATCATGCGATACAGTTCTTGTTCCTGTGACAGGAGAGGCGATTGATAAATTAGTCGCAGAGAACCCATATTACCGTAAAGCGGTAATTCCAGGTGGAATGTATCGTGGAAATCCAGATGATGTTGAAACATTCGGTGTTGGTGCAACATTTGTATCTTCAACTGCTGTTTCTGACGAAGTTGTTTATACTGTAGTTAAAGCTGTGTTTGACAATATTGATGCATTCCGTAAACTACACCCAGCTTTTGCCAATCTTGATCCAAAACAAATGGCAAAAGATGGTTTAAGCGCACCTATCCATCCTGGTGCAGCAAAATATTATGCCGAAAATGGTCTAGACTAATTTTGGTTCAACCGTGGTAATGGCGCTTAATTTGTGCCATTGCCCTACGCATTATATATAGGAAATATCCATATAAATATAATATAGTAACATGTTTTTGGGGGGAAAGATGGTCAAGGATAGCGAGCAGGAAAAGCGCCAGTTAACTGATGAAGAATTAGAAGAGTTGGTTGCCTCAACTGATTCTGGCGCCAGAAATCCAATAGGCCCAGTTGGCAAACTTATTGCCGGAGTCGCTTTGGTTTGGGCTAGTTTTCAGCTTTGGATAGCTTCTCCTTTGCCCTTTACCCCATTTTTTAGTTCTTTCATACCCGTATTAAATGATACGCAAACCCGCTCATTTCATTTAGCCATTGCAATATTTTTGGCCTTTATGGTCTATCCTGCTTTTAAGAATTCTTCACGCACAAAAATTCCCATTAGTGATTGGGTGTTTGGGATTGTTGGCGCTATATGCGCTGGCTACGCATTTTATGCTTATGAGACATTAGCAAATACCGGTTCACAAGGAATTCCGGAGACATATCAACTAATCATGGCTGGGGTTGGAATGGTCATATTGCTGGAGGCAACAAGACGGGCATTAGGTCCGGCCTTAGCAATAGTTGCTATTGTTTTTATGATATATGTGTTTTTCGGTTCGCAAGATTTTATTCCCGATGTGATAAAATGGAAGGGCGCCAGTTTTTCTAAAACTATGAGCCATATGTGGCTGACTACTGAAGGCGTGTTTGGTATTGCACTCGGGGTTTCGGCTAGTTTTGTATTTTTGTTTGTTTTATTTGGCTCTTTGCTTGATAAGGCGGGTGCTGGAAATTATTTTATTAAAATAGCATTTTCATTATTGGGTCACTTAAGGGGTGGTCCGGCCAAAGCGGCGGTTGCCGGCTCTGCCATGACAGGTCTTATTTCCGGCTCTTCCATTGCAAATGTGGTTACCACCGGAACATTTACCATACCGCTGATGAAACGTGTTGGTTTTAGTGCCGAACAAGCAGGTTCGGTTGAGGTTGCTTCTTCGGTAAATGGTCAGCTAATGCCACCAGTTATGGGCGCGGCAGCATTTTTAATGGTTGAATATGTCGGTATTCCCTATGTTGAAGTCATTAAAGCCGCTTTTCTACCCGCTGCTATATCCTATATTGCCCTTTTGTATATTGTGCATTTAGAGGCACTAAAACAGGGAATGAAGGCATTGCCTAAGCCTGTCACTAAGGCTAAGACTCTTTTACAAAGTTTATTATCAACATTTTTGGGCTTTGCCATATTTGGTGCTTTGGCCTTTGGCATTTATTACGGCATAGGCTGGACAAGAGATATATTTGGAGAGGCAGCGGCGCCAATTTTGGTTGCGTTTTTGCTAGCTATTTATATTGTTTTAATAAAGATTGCCGCGAAAAAAGACGATCTGGAAATGGACGATCCAAATGCCGAGATAGTTGAATTACCCGTTTATGACGATGTTAAAACTACTGGTTTGCAATATTTATTGCCAATTGTAGTTCTGGTTTGGTTTTTGATGATAGAGAGAAAATCTCCCGGACTATCAGCATTTTGGGCTTCTACATTATTAATCTTTATTTTGCTGACTCAAAAGCCCTTAAAGGCTTTTTTCAGAAAATCAGGGAACTATATGGCCGAAATAAAAAGTGGCTTTATGGACCTTATTGAAGGCATGATTGCTGGATCACGCAATATGATTGGTATTGGCATTGCAACGGCCACTGCGGGCATAATTGTTGGCACGGTTACTCTTACCGGTGTTGGTCAAGTTATGGCCGAATTAGTTGAATTTGTTTCAGGTGGCAATCTCATCTTAATGCTTGTTTTTGTTGGTATTTTAAGTCTTATTTTGGGCATGGGGCTGCCAACAACTGCCAATTATATTGTTGTATCTTCTTTAATGGCAGGTGTTGTGGTTGAGCTTGGGGCGGCTAATGGCCTTATTGTGCCACTCATAGCGGTGCACTTATTCGTATTTTATTTTGGCATAATGGCCGATGTTACGCCCCCCGTTGGTCTGGCTTCCTTCGCGGCGGCGGCTGTTTCGGGGGGAGATCCAATAAGGACGGGTTTTGTTGCCTTCTTTTATTCTTTAAGGACAGTGGCTCTGCCCTTCTTATTTATTTTTAATACGGACCTATTATTATTAGATGTCAGCTTAATGCAGGGCATATTCATATTTATCATTGCAACATTTGCAATGTTATTATTTGCTGCGGGAACACAAGGATATTTCATTGCCAAATCTAGATTATGGGAATCGCTAATGCTAATTTTTATTGCATTTATGTTATTCCGTCCGGGCTTCTTTTTGGATTTGGTGCAGGATCCATATATAAAGACTGACCCTGTTCAAATTGAGGAAACAATAGGTGCAGCTCCAGCGGGCACAGATATGCGATTAGTCGTTAGTGGACCTGATTTTGACACTGCGCAAATTACGAGCAAAACTATCATTTTGCCGATTGAAGGTGAAGGGGACGGTGTTAGTCGTCTAGATGAAGTAGGTTTGATGATAATGGTTGAAGATGGCAAAGTGTTACTTGATGAGCCATTTCCAGGTTCAACTTATGCCAAAAAACTTGGCGGGTTTGATTTTTATGGTGATGAACCTGTTGTAATTGCTGAGGTTAAAATACCAGCAGAACGCATGCCTAAAGAGTTATTCTATATTCCGGCTCTATTATTATTAGGTGTGGTTGTAATTTTCCAACGGCGCCGTCAGACAGTGCCGGCATTTTGGGGGAAAGCCAATGTCAAATGATTATATGTTAGCGATTGATATTAGTGAAAAATCGGGCTCTAATAAACGGGCTATTGAGATAGCTGAGAAATTGGCGGAAAATGATGGCGCAACTTTACATATTATGACTGTTGTTCCTACTTTTTCAATGCCGATTGTTGGAGGTTATTTTCCTGAGGATTTTGAAGAAAAACATTTTGAGGAAGCTAAAGAGGCCTTAAAAAAAGAAGTTGAGACCTATGCTAAACATCCGGAAAAAATTAAGCGAATAGTTGTAAAAGGTTCTATTTATGATGAAATTATCAATACGGCTGATAAATTAGGTTGCTCGCTAATTATTATGGAAGCACATCGTCCGGATCTTAAAGATTATCTGCTTGGCCCAAACGCCGCGCGTGTTGTGCGCCACGCAAAACAGTCAGTATATGTAATTCGTGATCAGTAGAGTTTTATGAAAGATAGTTATATTTTTGCCCGCCAAATAGGTGCGGATTTGCCCACAATTAGTGGGGGCGATGGGGTTTGGTTAATTGATAGTGATGGCAAATATTATATTGATGCTTCTGGTGGGGCGGCAGTTTCTTCGCTTGGGCATTCAAACCAATATGTAATCAATGCCGCCAAAGCTCAGCTTGACAAAATAGCCTATGCCCATACTGGTTTTTTTACTTCTGATGCAGCAGAAAAATTAGCCGATAAATTGGCTTCTTTAGCGCCCAAAGAGCTTAATAGAATTTATTTAGTTTCGGGAGGCTCTGAGGCGGTAGAAGCAGCAATTAAATTAGCCAGGCAATATTTTTTGGAAATAGGAGAGCCGGAAAGAAAATATATTATTTCACGCTGGCAAAGCTATCATGGCAATACGCTTGGGGCTTTGGCAACGGGAGGTAATAGATGGCGAAGAGCACAGTTTGAACCGTTACTTTCTGCTAATATGTTCCAGATTGATGCTTGTCATTATTGGCGTTTTGCCAGAAAGGGAGAAAGCGAATATGATTATGGTCAGAGGGTAGCCAACCAGCTTGAGGAAAAAATATTGCAATTAGGGGCTGAGAATGTGGTTGGCTTTTTTGCCGAGCCTATAGTTGGGGCGACAATGGGGGCAGTGCCGGCAGTTAGGGGATATTTTAGGCGTATTCGCCAAATTTGTGATAAATATGGAATATTATTAATATTTGATGAAGTTATGTGCGGGGCGGGTAGAACGGGAACATTTTTTGCCAGCGAACAAGAGGATATTGTTCCTGATATTGTCACTCTTGCCAAAGGGTTAGGGGCTGGAGTTCAGCCAATTGGGGCGATGATAAGTTCAGATAAGATTTATCAGGCAATAAGAAAAGGTAGCGGTTTTTTCCAGCACGGACATACATATATGGGGCACCCCGTTGCCGCTGCGACAGCTTTGGCGGTCATAGAGGAGATTGAACATAATAATTTGCTTGATAATGTAAAAAAGATGGGTGCAAAATTATACGCAGCGCTCAATGAGAAATTTGCACAACATCCCTATATTGGAAATATTAGGGGTAGGGGGCTATTTTGGGGGTTAGAACTGGTTGCAAATAGAGAAAGTAAAGAGCCTTTTGACCCTAGTTTAGGCCTTAATAAGATAATTAAAGCAGCCGCTATGCAAGAGGGAATGGTTTGCTATCCATTTGGTGGGACTGTTGATGGTAAGATTGGGGATCATATTTTATTAGCCCCACCCTTCATTATCAATGAAGAACATATTGAGATAATTATTGATAGGCTTGATAGGGCTATAAATAGTTCACTGGAGAAAATTGGTGTTTTATGAAATCTATTAAACCGCTAATAATGATTGCGCCAAATGGAGCAAGAAAGAGTAAAAAAGATCACCCAAAATTGCCAATTTCTATTAGCGAAATAGTTAAATGCGCTATTTCCTGCAAAAAACAGGGCGCTGATGCAATTCATGCTCATGTCAGAAATAAGCGGGGAGAACATGTGCTTGATGCTGGGTTATATAGGGAGTTGATTGATGAATTAGCGATCAGATTGCCTGATATGCTGGTGCAAATTACAACAGAATCGCTTGGCCGCTATAGTCCGGCTGAGCAATGTGAAATAGTAGAGCAGGTTAAGCCAAAGGCTGTTTCCGTTGCTTTAAGGGAAATGTTAAGTGATAAGAATGAAAAAAGGCAAAGAAAATTTTATTGGTCGGCATATGAAAATCAAATAGAGTTACAACATATAATTTATTCGCCAGAGGAAATATTATATTTAGATAGTTTAATTAGGGAAAAGATTATACCGGACAAAAATATTTCTATCCTATTTGTATTGGGGCGATATAAGAAAAAAATGGACGCTTCCCCCAAAGATTTAATTCCCTTTATTAAAGAGTTGGAAAAGACAAAATTTAGTAAGAGGGCAAAAATTATGCTCTGCGCTTTTGGGCAAAATGAACAAAATTGTTTAATTGAAGGGGTAAAATTGGGCTTTGATTGCAGGATCGGTTTTGAAAATAATCATTTAACTCAAAATGGCAAAATGGCCGTTAGTAATGGAGAACAGGTGGCTAATCTGGTTCTGGCAATTAATAAATTAAATATGGATATATATAATAGATGATAATTTGCTACTGTTTATTTGCTGATAATTGATTTGGCGGAATATATATTTGGAAAATATTTTGCTTTTTATAATGTCTTAAAGCAACCGCGCAAAATAATCAGGAAGTGCTCTACTATCCTTGCAGCCGCTCTAAATAGGTGTTTTTAATTCTTTTTAGAGCATTTTTCCATTGTTGCTCTGGAATTCGCTTAGAAAGCTGAATAGATATTTCCACTTCATCAAAGCCACAACGTAAGAGAAGAGGATATTGATCGGCGATAATATGCCCCCTTGCGCGTAAAATCCCCCTAAAACCGTTTAGCCGCAATTTTTTGGCAAGAGAAAAGCCTCTGCCATCTGAAAAAAGGGGAAAATTTATTATTATCAGTGTAATATTATCCCTGTTGAAATTAATTTCCTCTATTTTTTGCTCAGGCTCAATAGTGATAGATTTTTCATCTCTATAGATATCTTCTTTTGCAAAATTCCCATTTCGCACAAATATTGTTTCTTCTTTAAGCAACATTTTTTTGTTCCTCTTTGGGATAAAGCGCATCAATAAAGGGCACCTTGCCTAAACGATTTAGACATTGCAAAAAAGTTTCATTCTCATTTTTTCTAAGCGCCAAATAAGAATCAATAAGGCGCTTTATGGCCGGCAATATTTCTGCTTTAGAAAATCCCTTTCCTGCTCTTTTCCCAATTTGCATTTCCAGAGCATCTTTTCCGCCAAGCGTGATTTGATAATTTTCAATACCACTTTTTTCTAATCCTAAAATGCCAATATTACCCACATGATGGTGAGCACAAGCATTTATACAACCAGAAATTTTAACGGAAATATGCCCTATTTTATTTTCTAAATTTTGTTCATGAAAATAAGTTGCAATATTTTTAGCAATGGGAATGGATCTGGCAGTAGCAAGGGCACAATAATCCAATCCTGGACAAGCGGTAATATCGGATATGAGACCAATATTTGGCGTTGCTAAATCCGCCTGTTTTAACATTTCATAAATTGTGGGCAAATGGGTCTTTTGCACATGCGGTAAAATTATATTTTGCTCGTGACTTATACGTATTTCATCATGGGCATATTTTTCGGCAATATCAGCAATTATTCGCATTTGTGAAGAGGTTGCATCACCTGGCGCAGCACCTATATTTTTTAATGATATGGTTAGAATAGCGTAATTTTCTAATTTGTGTTCGTTTGTATTTTGTCTGATAAATGAAGCAAATAGCAGATTTTCTTTTAATTCTGTTGCATAATTTGCAAAAGAGCTTTTTATAAAATCTGGTTGTCTAAAGCGGGTTTTAATTTCATTTAACAACCTATCTGAGGGCTGCTTAAAAATTGCCTTTTGTTTTTGAAATATGGCTTCTACTTGTTCGCGGATTTTCTCTATTCCCACCTCGTGGATTAGAATTTTAATCCGCGCTTTATATTTATTATCGCGCCTGCCATGAACATTATAAATATGTAAAATAGCTTCAATATAGGGTAATAAATCTGCCTTTGGTAGAAAATCCCTGATAGTTTTTGCAATAAAGGGAGAGCGCCCCAAACCGCCACCAACATAGATTTTATAGCCAATTTCCCCATGCTTATTTTTAACAATCTGAATGCCAATATCATTTGATCTGATCAAAGCCCTATCATTTTTTGAGCCGGTTATGCCTATTTTGAATTTTCTTGGCAAAAATTGAAATTCAGGATGATCGCTGGAATATTGGCGTAATAATTCGGCGCTTGGACGGGGATCTTCAATCTCATCTTTTGCGCTTCCAGCAAAATGATCGCTGGTAATATTCCTTATACAATTGCCGGAGGTCTGAATAGCATGCATATCAACCTGGCTTAATGCATGTAGAATGTCGGGAACATCTTTAAGTTTTGGCCAATTAAACTGGATATTTTGTCGGGTAGTAAAATGCCCATATCCCCTATCCCATTTATCGGCAATGAGGGCTAATTGGCGCATTTGCGCTGAATTTAAGCTCCCATAGGGGATTGCAACGCGCAACATATAGGCGTGTAATTGTAAATAAAGACCGTTCATTAAGCGTAATGGTCTAAATTCATCTTCAGTCAAACTGCCGTTGAGGCGCTTTTCTATTTGCCCTCTAAATTGTTCAACTCGCCTTGCAATAAATTCCCTATCAAACTGATTATAAATATACATTATACATTGCTCTCATTGGTATAAATCTAACCATTTGCCGCACTAAATTTGTCTGGCGCGCAGTTAATTTGATCTCTATTTGCTCTAAATTTTTCACGAAAATGCGTTAAATAAAATTCTCTCTCAGCAGTAAAAGAAATATCGGCAAGATAAGCGCCAACAATTTTATCCTGTTGAAGTTCTGCTTTGGCTAATAATTTTTCTGCCTCCCCTTCTTCATATGCAATAATTGCTTCCTTATAGTTTTTTGACCAGTCAAAATTGGCCGTAAAATATACAACTTCTCCATCAAGCAGATTATTTGCTGTGACAATTTTTGCTGCTAATTTCTTTGCCATTGATTTTACCAAATTTCTATTCTTAGAATATTATTCTATTATATAGCAGGAATTAGAAATGTCATGGCGTATCATTCCAAATTTATCCGCTTAATTAGAAATTATTTTTCTACAATGTGGCAAAATTAAAAAATCAGAATATTCAAACTATTTTTTGCGCCAATTAGAAAAGATTCTTTTAGTTAGGGAGTGAAAAAAAGAAAACTGTTTCTTATCAGAGAAGTATTTTTTTTAGATAATGGGGGCAAGTGTCGTAAAATAAGTAAACAAAATGAATAAAAAAGACAAAATAAATTTATCGCAAAAATTAAGTTCGCTAATTGAGAATTTATCTATTTCGCAGCGCATAAATTTTATCGCTGAAAATTTTGCAAATATAATTTTTACCACAAGTCTTGGGCTTGAAGATCAGCTGATTAGCTTTTTCATTGCAAAGGAAGAAAAAAATAGGAAAAAAATAAAAATTATTACCCTGCAAACTGGTAGGCTATTTCCGCAAACGCTTGAGCTGATCAAAACGACTAAGGAACAATTGAATATAAATATTATTGAATTTGCTCCTAATGAAAAATTACTGAATGATTATATCAAGCAGTATGGTTTGAATGGTTTTTATGAGAGCATAAAAGCGAGAAAAGCATGTTGTTTTGTGCGCAAAATTGAGCCGTTAAAAAGGGCGCTTAAAGGGGCTGATGTTTGGATTACGGGGTTGCGTTCTGGACAATCTAATATACGCTCAAACATAGAATTTGCCATTTATGATTATGAATATGATTTGATAAAATTTAGTCCGCTTGCCGATTTAACAAAAGGCAAAATGGATGAATTTATAAAGAATAATAATATTCCGATAAATCCATTACATAAAAAAAACTATCCCTCAATTGGTTGTGAACCATGCACGCGAGCCATAAGGAATGGCGAAAGTGAAAGGGCGGGGCGTTGGTGGTGGGAAAATGATGATAAGAAGGAGTGCGGGTTACATTTTACCCCTAAAAATTCCGACATTTTTCCCACTGATAGCAAAATAAAAGAAATTAAAAAAATGGGCAAATTATGAGTGAAGATATAAAACAAAAACCGCCCCTTGATCCGCACTTAAAAGCTCTTGAAAATGAGGCTATTTTTATTTTTCGCGAGGTTGCGGCAGAGTTTGAAAGGCCGGTTTTGCTTTATTCTGTGGGTAAAGATTCTGCGGTTTTGCTACATTTGGCGCGTAAAGCATTTTTTCCGGGCAAAATTCCTTTCCCCCTATTACATATTGATACTGGCTGGAAATTTAAGGAAATGATTAAATTTCGCGATGGAATAGTAAAGCAATATGGGCTTGATTTGGTCGCTTATACTAATCCGCGCGCAAAAACAGAAGAAATAACCCCATTCACGCATGGTTCGGCAATTTATACTGACATTATGAAAACTCAAGCATTGCGCCAGGCGTTGGATATTGGCGAATATGACGCCGCCTTTGGCGGAGCGCGCCGAGATGAAGAGCCAGCAAGGGCAAAAGAAAGGATTTATTCTTTTAGGACAGCAAATCATCGTTGGGATCCGCGCAATCAACGCCCCGAATTATTTAATATTTATAATGGTATGATAAAAAGGGGTGAGAGCGTAAGGGTTTTTCCTCTTTCAAATTGGACTGAACTTGATATTTGGCGATATATAAAGGAAGAAAATATCCCGATAGTATCTTTATATTTTTCTAAAAAACGCCCGGTTGTCGAGCGCGATGGAATGTTAATTTTAGCAGAAGATGAAAGATTAAAATTAGCTCCCAATGAGAAAGTGCAATATTTAGATGTTCGCTTTAGAACGCTTGGCTGTTTTCCACTTAGTGGAGCGGTCAGATCTAAAGCAAGAACTTTAGACGATATAATTGCAGAGATTGATAGTGCCACAATTTCAGAACGAGAGGGCAGAATGATTGATAAAGATCAGGCGGCATCTATGGAAATGAAAAAACGTGAGGGGTATTTTTAATGTCTGGTTTAACTTTAACAAAAGAGCTGGTTGCAACAAGTGAGAAAAATAGAAAATTAAGCCCCTTAAAATTTATTACATGTGGCTCGGTTGATGATGGTAAATCTACCCTAATAGGTCGCCTATTATGGGATAGTAAGGCGGTTAAGAGCGATCAGGCAGAAAAATTATATAGAGATGGAAGAAGAAATAATAGCGAATTAAATTTGCCTGAATTTGCCCTATTGCTTGATGGCTTGCAGGCAGAACGAGAGCAAGGCATTACTATTGATGTGGCATATCGCTATTTTTCAACCGATAAGCGTAGCTTTATTGTTGTTGATTGTCCGGGTCATGAACAATATACACGCAATATGGCTACAGGTGCTACTAAGGCAGATTTAGCTGTTTTATTGGTTGATGCCAGAATAGGTATTTTAGAGCAAACTAAGCGCCATACAATGATTGGCTCTATGATGGGGATTAAGCAATTTATTTTGGCGGTTAATAAGATTGATTTAATAGATTATGATAGGGAGCGTTTTGAACATATTGCGCGTGAATTTAGTGAATTTGCGCTCTCTCTTGGCATAACCAACATTAGCTCCATTCCCATTTCTGCCTTAAAGGGAGAAAATGTGGTAAATAAAGATTATGAAAATATGGCCTGGTATGAGGGTAACAGCCTGCTTGAAACATTAGAACTTGCCAATGTTAAATCAAAACAATCGGTTGGTTTACGTATGCCGGTGCAGCGTGTTTGCCGCCCAAATGAGAGCTTTCGTGGCTATCAGGGAACATTAGTGGGTGGAGCGGTAAAGCCGGGTGATAGTGTTATTATTTTGCCATCGGAAAAAACAGCCAATATTTTACAGATTGTCACTTTTGACTTGGTGCGTAATGCTGCGGTTGCTGGAGATGCTGTTACTTTAGTTTTAGATAGAAATATTGATATAGCGCGCGGTGATATAATTTCCTCAATTGAGGCAAAGCCAATGATGGGCTATCATTTTGACGCCAATGTGATTGTCTTAAGTGAAAATGCTCTGGTTCCAAATAAATATTATTGGCTCAAATCAGCCTGTCGTCGCCAAAAAGTTATGGTTGAACCTTATAGCGCGGTGGATTTCAGAACCGGTCTTTTTCACGACGTTGAGCGACTTGAGTTAAATAATATTGGTAAAGTTAAATTGCATTTTGATGAAATAGCAATTTTTGATAGTTATGAAGAAAATGACGATATGGGGGCATTTATTATTATAGATCCGGAAAATAATCATACGGTTGCCGGCGGTATGATAAGTTCTAAGAGTGAGGAAATTAGACATATTGGTGCTGATAATAATGATGAATTTGTTCTATTATCCATGCCAAAAAAAGTTGCTGAAAAACTGCAAAATAGTGAAATTTATAAATTACTAGAAGAAGAGATAAAGCAAATCCCGCTTCAGGGTAAAATCAGCAAAAGCTAATATTTGATAATGTGGGATAGTTATAAATGAATATAAAGCTAGAGATAATATATTTTGGCAATGCAATTGCTCGCAATAAATAAAAGAATCATTTATTGCTTTTGGCATGAAACAATATCTTGATTTGTTAAAATTTGTTCTGGAAAATGGCCATGATAAGAGCGATAGGACAGGAGTTGGCACACGCTCTATTTTTGGCTATCAAATGCGTTTTTGCTTAAGCGAAGGTTTTCCCCTAGTTACAACTAAGCGTTTACATATTAAATCCATTATTTATGAGCTTTTATGGTTTTTACGCGGTGAAACAAATGTAAAATGGTTACAAGAAAGAGGCGTTACTATTTGGGACGAATGGGCGGATGAAAATGGAGAATTGGGGCCGGTTTATGGTTCTCAATGGCGCTCCTGGCCTGATGGAAAGGGTGGAGCGATTGATCAGATAGAAAAATTGGTTGCTGGAATAAAGTCTAACCCGGATAGCCGCCGCCATATTGTAAGTGCCTGGAACCCCGCCGAAATAGATAATATGGCATTGCCTCCCTGTCATTGTTTATTTCAATTTTATGTTGCAAATGGCAAATTAAGTTGCCAGCTTTACCAGCGCTCAGCGGATATTTTCTTGGGCGTGCCCTTTAATATCGCCTCTTACGCTCTATTAACCCATATGATTGCCGATATTGTGGGGCTAAAGGTTGGCGAATTTATCCATATATTGGGAGACGCACATATATATTCTAATCATTTTGAGCAGGCGAAATTACAATTATCAAGAGAGCCAAGAGCTTTGCCTAAACTTAAGATTCTAAATCATCATACTAAACTAACCGATTATAAATATGAGGATTTTAGAATTATTGATTACAATCCACATCAAAGCATAAAGGCGCCAATAGCTGTATAATGGGCTGATTTTAGCGATTTTATCTCTGGCAACTTAATTATTTGCAGTTAATATAAATAATAAATAACCAAATTGCGTATTTGTGAGGGTTAGGAGAAAAGTGACTAATGTGTGAAATAGTGCTGATTGCAGCGGTGGCAAAAAATGGTGTAATTGGCTGGAAAGGGGAAATTCCCTGGTATTTACCGTCGGATTTTGCCTTTTTTAAGAATATAACCATTAATAAGCCGATAATAATGGGGCGCAAAACATTTGAATCAATAGGTAAGCCATTAGTGAAGCGAACTAATATTATCATTAGTAAACAGAATAAATATCAACCTGAAGGGGCAATAGTTGTTAACTCACTTGAGGAAGCCATAAAAAGAGCGAAATCTATTGCAAAATCCACAAAACAAAAAGAAATTATGATTATTGGCGGAGCGACAATATATGAACAAGCAATGTCAATAGCGGATAGATTATATATTAGCCATGTTGATTTAACGCCAAGGGGCGATAGTTTTTTTCCAAAAATTGAAAAAGCTAAGTGGCCTTTTCAAAAAGAAATAGCTATAAGAAAATCGGCTAAGGATAATGCTGAATATAAAGTGATTGAATATAGTAGGAAATCTTAAATCACTCATTGATAGATGGGCGTTTTAGGCCTATATATCTGCTCATAGATTTAACAGAAAGGGGCATATATGTCTTGGGATAATAATTCGGGAGGCCCATGGGGTCAGGGGCCAAAAGGACCAAAAAGACCTTCCAGCGGTGGTCCGCGTCGGAGTGGTTCTAATCCACCAAATTTAGAAGAATTACTAAATAAGGGACGTGAACAATTTAAGGGAGATTTACCGGGTGGAAAATTTTTCTTCATAGGTGTACTGCTTGCGGTTATAGTTTTATGGCTGTTTAAGTCGGTCTATACTGTAGCTCCGCAGGAGGTTGGTGTAGAGCTATTTTTAGGGAAGCCAAAACAGCAATTGAGCCAGCCCGGTTTGCATTTTCATTTTTGGCCTTTAGAAACGGTTGAAAAAGTGATGATAACCGAAAATCAAACCCGCATATCTTCTATTGGCGGAGGTAGAGGAGTTGGAGAAGGATTAATGCTGACGGGAGATCAAAATATTGTTGATGTGGCTTTTTCCATTCTTTGGCGAATTACCGATCCGCAGCAATATTTATTTAATGTGCGAGACCCAGACGAGATGGTCAGAAAAGTATCAGAAAGCGCTATGCGTGAAGTTACGGGTCGCCGTTCCGCGCAAGATGTATTTCGTGATGACCGCGCAGGCATTGCCGTTGAGGTAAAGGAAATTGCTCAATCAATTTTGGAAACTTACAAGGCTGGAATAACGATTAGTTCTATCTCTATTGAGAATGTTGCTCCTCCTGCTGAAGTTGCCGATGCTTTTGATGAGGTGCAGCGGGCTGAACAAGATGAAGATCGTTTCCAAGAAGAGGCACGCCAATATGCTGCAACCTTGTTGGGAGAGGCGCGCGGGCAGGCTGCGCAATTACGTGAGGAAGCTGCCGCCTATAAGGATAGGGTAGTAAAAGAAGCGGAAGGTGAGGCTAAGCGTTTTCTTTCCGTATTTGAGGAATATAAAAAGGCTCCAAATGTTACGCGCAAGCGTTTATTTCTTGAGACGATGGAAGAGGTAATTGGCGATTCAAACAAAATAATTGTAGAAGATGGAACTAGCGGTTCGGGTATTGTTCCTTATTTGCCATTAAACGAATTGCGCAAAACAGAGGGGAGTAATTAATTATGAATAAATTAGTTGTTTTAGGAATTATCCTCGTTGGCGCTGCTTATTTATTTTTCTCTTCAATTTTTGTTTTGAATGAAAGGGAGCAGGCAATTGTTACACGTTTTGGCGAAATAACAAAGGTTCATTCAGAGCCAGGACTTTATTTCAAATTACCAACTACCATTGTTGACAATGTGCAGATTATTGAGGATAGACTCATTCGTTATGATCTTGAGGATATTACACTACAGGTTAAGGGTGGTAAATTCTATAAAGTTGATGCTTTTCTTACCTATCGCATTATCAATCCTCAATTATTTCGTGAATCTGTCTTAGGAGACCTCAGATTAGCCGAACAGCGTATTAATACTCGTTTAGAATCGGCGCTTCGTCGTGTTTATGGTTTGCGTGATTTTAATGCCGCTCTATCTGAACAGCGCACTGAAATGATGCGCGAAGCACGTGATTTGATAGTTCCAGATCTGGCTGAAATTGGCATTAAGGTTATTGATGTTAGAATTTTACGCACCGACCTAACCGAGCAGGTTTCTGCACAAACCTACGATAGAATGAAGGCAGAGCGTTTGGCAGAAGCGGCAGCATTACGTGCTCGTGGACGAGAGCAGGCGCAAAAGTTGCGCGCTGTTGCCGATAGGCAAGCGGTTGAAATTGTCGCTGAGGCTCGACGCGATAGTGAGATTATTCGCGGTGAGGGTGATGCGCAACGAAATGCTGTTTTCGCTGAGGCTTTTTCTAAAGATGTAGAGTTTTTTGAATTTTATCGCTCTATGCAATCATATCGTCAATCTTTGGGTAAAGATACTACTATGCTCTTATCGCCCGATAGTGAGTTTTTCCAATATTTTGGTGGTTCAACGGGTGACTCATCCTCATTGAGTGGACGATAATGAATGATTTATTTTATGCTTTGGCGCTTATTATGATTATTGAAGGGCTGCTTTATGCAGCCTTTCCAGAACAAATGAAGGGAGCAATTAGACAAATATTGCAAGCCCCGAACTCAGAGGTGCGTATTTTTGCTCTGATAATTGCTGCAATTGGCTTATTGGTTTTATATATGTTAAAAGGCTTTGGTTCGGCTTAATCACCGTTTATAATATTGCTATAATTCTGGCCTATCTGATGATTTCCTCTTCATTATAGCCTTGTAAATATAATAGGGCGGTTAAATCTGCGTGGTTTATTCTTATGTCAGCCTCTTTTGCAACTATTGGTTTAGCGTGCATTGCTACCCCCAATCCGGCTACCTTTATCATTGGTAGATCATTGGCTCCATCACCAACTGCCAGCGTGTCTTCTAGCGAAATATTCATTTGTTTGGCAATATTTTGTAAATGGGATAATTTTGCAGATGAATCTATAATTGGCTCTTTTACCGTGCCGGTCAAAATATCGCCGCTAAATTCCAACTGATTGGCAATAATCTCCGTAAAACCTATTCGCTTGCCAATATAATCGGCAAAAATAGTAAATCCTCCGGAAATTAATATAGTATGAGCGCCATAGGTCTTCATTGTTTGCACCAAAGCGCGCCCCCCGCTGGTCAAACTTATTCTTTCATTTCGCACTTCTTCAATAATTTTTTTATTTAGCCCTTTAAGCAGTTTTACTCTGGTCTTTAGCGCTTGAGCAAAATCCAATTCTCCATTCATTGCCTGTTTGGTAATAGCGGCAACTTTTTCTTTTAAGCCTAAAGCATCTGCCAATTCATCAATACATTCCTGCTCAATCATGGTTGAATCCATATCGGCTATAAGCAATTTTTTCCGCCTATTTTGTGATGGCAAAATATTAATGTCGATTTTGTGATTACCGATTATTTCTGATATTATGTCAGATATATTTGTAGTTTGAGGCGAGATAATTTCGCAGGCAGTATTTTGTGCTAGCCAATTTATTTCTCCGCCAGTTTCTTTAGCAATTTTGTTGACTAAAGTTGGTTCAAGCGGCATATGGATCGGATTA
This sequence comes from Hyphomicrobiales bacterium, assembly GCA_015490455.1. Taxonomy (GTDB): domain Bacteria; phylum Pseudomonadota; class Alphaproteobacteria; order Rhizobiales; family Devosiaceae; genus S141-66. The sequence continues at coordinate 13,460 of WFXU01000024.1, read as the reverse complement.
GTAATTAAGCTAAGAATAGTCATTTTGGAGCCCAAATTGAAAAAACTGGCAATTTTAATAGCTGGTCCTACGGCAAGCGGCAAGTCAGCTTTTGCAATTCAACAGGCCAAACAGCATAATGGACTAATAATAAATGCCGATTCTATGCAAATTTATGATGTGCTTAATATTCTTAGCTCCAGGCCGCAAGAAAAAGAATTAAAACAGGTTGAACATAGGCTTTATGGTTATATTGAACCCCAAATTCGCTATTCAACCGGCAATTGGCTTAATGATGTAAAAAAGCTGATAAGTGAGAAGGAAAACAGAGAAAAAAATTTAATTTTTGTAGGCGGAACAGGTCTTTATTTTAAGGCCTTATTGGAAGGATTTATCTCTTTGCCAGAGGTTCCATTCTCTTTGGTTAAGCAAATAGATAAAGAGGTGAGTAAATTAAGTAGAAATGAGCGCAAAGAACTTCTCAAAGCAGAAGATCCGCAAATGGCAAAAATATTGCTTGAACCGGATAGGCAAAGATTGGTGCGAGCACTTTCTGTTTTGCGTCAGAGCGGGAAATCTTTAGCCTATTGGCAACAACAAAAACAGCATTCAATTTTGCAGACATATGAAATAAGGCAAATTTTGCTTAATCCGGATAAGCATATTCTTAATCAAAAAATTGCCTTACGTTTTGAAAAAATGCTGGATTTAGGCGCTGTTGAGGAAGTAAAGTCTCTTTTGGCACTAAAACTTGATGCTAATCTTCCGGTGATGAAGGCAATAGGGGTAAAGCAAATTGCCAGCTGGTTAAGGGGGGAAATCAGCAAAGAAGAAATGATAAAGAGAAGCATTATTGCTACTAGGCAATATGCCAAACGCCAGCGCACCTGGTTTCGTAAATGGAGGAGGGTAGGCTCAATAAATACGATAATTTAGAGTTTCTAGCTAATTAGTAAAAATAATAGTCTTGACTAAATGTGAATAAATGGATTAGCATTTTGGTGCCTCTACGCGGAGAAAATAGGGGGTAATTTGAAATTTGCGGCAACAAATTTTGAATTTTTTGAATGGAGGTTCATTATGGGAGTTGATGGGGCGGGTGCGCATAATATAGCGGGGTATGATGCTGCGGCAAATGGTGAAATAGCAGCGCGACAGGCGGTTTTTGCTAACTCGATACGCAGCGCACAGGCTGATAATCTAAATAATATGGCAAATTTGGCCCTAAGTGATCCGGGTCTGAATGTTAGTGTTTCTGATAGGGTCGCTGCGCGCTCAGCTATGGAGGGTATGAATAATATTCTGCGTGAAGCGGCTGAGGCAACGGGCGCCACTATTGATGGGCGTATTACGCGCGAAGAAACTCTGGCCATGAGTAATTGGATAAGAAATAACCGTTATGAAGAGTGGAATAGATATCATGGCGATGATGGCGATGGTATAGAAACTGGGTTCCATAGAATTCAAAATGATGGTGGCACTCTGCAATTTAACGGAACTGATTTTGTTGATGGGGTTGTTGATAGTATTTATCATCTTGGATATGAGAATGATGGTAAAAATTTTCTGAATGAAGATGGTGATAAAAATGTTTCTATTGACGATATGACCGATTATCTTAATCAGGCTTTCTTTGGCGATTTTAGAAATGGTTTAACAAATGACAATGCCGTTTCTGGAAAGACTGAAAAGGCCGGCGGTGCTGATAAAGGTGAAAAGGCTGGCGGTGTTGATAAAGGCGAAAAAACTGAGGGAGCTGACAAGGCTGACAAGGCATATGGCAGTGAGAAGTCAGACAAATCTGCTTCTATATCGGAAATTTTGGATCTATTGCAAAAATTACTTAATGGTGAAGAGCTTACTCCTGAAGAAATGGCAAAATTGGCTCAGGCTCTACAAGCATATATGAAAGACGGTAAATTTGATATTGAGGCCTTTAAGGCCGATTTAGAAAAAGCGGGCCTTGATAGTGAGCAGATTGAGGAAGCGGCTAACATTGCCGAAAATTTAGTTATGCAACTTGATGAAGCTAGCGGAGGTAATTTTGGCAATTTAAGCGCCGAAGAAATTGCGCAAATTATACCAGAAATTTCTCTTAGTGGACAATTGGCTTCTTCTTCTCTATTTCCAACTGCCGTTAATGAAGATCAATATTTTGCAAATATGGCCTATGCCAGATTGCAAAGAGCATATTCTTAAGCAGAATTATTTTTCAAATACCAGAACCGTATTCATGATTAAATTATGAATGCGGTTTATCTTATTGGCTATTTTTATTATATATTCAGATTTTAACTGTTAAATAACCATGAGTTGACATTGTTATAAGTATAAATTGAGCAATTTGATTCCAAATATATAGTGAAATATGTCTGTGTTTGAAAATATTGAGGTTGAAATAAAGGTTGAACTTGGCTCAACCATAATGCCAATACATCATTTATTGCGTCTTGGGCGAGGAGCGGTGATTGAACTTGATTCAACGGAACATGACCCGATGCGCGTATATGCGAATAATCAGCATATTGCTAATGGAGAAATTAGGATTGAAGACGGCCAATTATCGGTGCAGATTTCAGAGCGGGTAAAAAGCACACCCTAATTTTTTATAATTTAGTGATTTATACTTGAGCATTTTTATTTGATTTGCTAGAGCCTTTCCTGATTAGCTTGGGTCTTTCTGATGCGGTCGTGGCGGAATTGGTAGACGCGCAGCGTTGAGGTCGCTGTGGGGTAAAACCCGTGGAAGTTCGAGTCTTCTCGACCGCACCATTGGACTAAAAGCGGCACGCTTTAGTCGTCTCATTAATATTTTGTCATTCAGAAATTGGAAGGCTGGGAATCGATCAGCTTTTCGTCGATCCGTCCTTTAGCTGCTGGCGGCAAGAAGCCCCCTGCTAGCAGTGATCCTTTCCGATAAAGAACCAGGATAACCATAAGACAAGCGTTTTCAGGGTAAGTGAATAGCAATTATCCGATTTGAAGAACGCAACCAAGTAAAGGTTTGGCGCCTGGTCTCGATTCAATCAAAACTGAGATGGCTCTAAGTAGTTAATACGGATATTAAAATTTTATTTTGCTGCTAACAATACCGAACGTAGCTGGTTCTATATTTTAAGTAGACCTAAAACTTTAAGGAAGTTTGATTTATATGGATTTCTATAAAGAGGCTCGTCATTGATTGCCGCTTTGACGATTATAGAATAACCAAAATCAAACATCTTTAGGCCAATGAGAAGCATGTCGTGCTTATCTCCATTCACACGACATGCTTTTTGCTTGACAGAGTTCAACCACAAAACTCTAAAAATAATCTCTAAAAACCGCACAACGTAATCAGCTCTTAGAGCATATCCGAGAAACTAAGTATTTTATACGTATAGTTCGCATATTTAACTTTTGCTATCCTGCCTCTGGAACATAAAATATAAATTGTAATGGAGGAAGCTCATGATCGGATCCTTAGCTGCGGCTGCAGTAGCACTCAATTCCACCATAGCCGGAAGGATAGTTAAAAACAATGCTGGCTCTATAGCCAATACTCTTGGCACTATAGGAAGTCTGGCACCTTTCACTGGGGTAGGTATAATAGCAAATTTATTCAATCAACAGGTGGAAATGAATAAAAGAATGTCTGGCATGCAAGACAAAGTTGATAGTCTTGAGCAAGAAAATAAAGAGTTAAGAGAGGAAGTTAATACCGGCCATTTTCATTATCATTATAGCTCGAGCTCATTATCAAGCCTAAATTCTCCCCGACGCTAATTTAGGCCTTTTAAGATTTTTAGCCCGCTCCGGTAACTTAGCGGGCTTTTTTTGTTATATCAAATTGGGCGTGAAGATTTATCGTTCAGAAGTCGGAAGGTGGAATTTAGGAGCAGAATTCGCAAGGAAGTCGAGATAGATATAATATTCTTATTTTGCAAAACAAAGAATTTTGAAACAATATAGTTATAATCTAAATATTGGAAGTGATAAGCAACGAGGGCGAGGGATAGGGCGGATTAGGACGAGGACGGGGGACGAGAGACGGAATTAGAAGTCGGAAATTGCAAAAATGTCCATCAAAATTGCGAGAAAACTGCATATGGAGAGGTAAAATCTTGCAATATTAAATGCTCAATAAGAGCAAAATATCAGAAAATATCAATATGATAAAATTCTTCACGGACAACGATTTCCGGCTCCCTATTTCCGCCTTCCGATTTCCTAATAATAAAATTCTCCATGAGAAGACAATCTCATTTTGCACGATAAAAATTAAGCACCGTCACACGCAAAGCCGAAGTGAGATTTTTATTTTCCCTTTCCCTGTCAATTTTTGCTATTAAATCAACAAGTTTTATATTTTGCGCATAAGCCATATTTTCTAAGCCAAGCCAGAATTCGGGCTCCATCGCGATTGAGGTTTTATGGCCAGAAATAATCAAAGAGCGTTTTTGCATTTCTTGGCTATTTTTTTCTAAAACTATCTAATGAGACAATTTTATTATCTTCACTATTTTTGTCTTTTGATTTTTGGGTGGTTTTTTGTCTGTCTTGCTGTTTCTTTGAGCTCTTCTTTTTTAATTTTGCCTCTGTTACTACCTCTTTTTCCTTTGAACTTACTTCTTCTTTTAGTCTTTGTTCATCTGAATTATCGCTTTTCCCCTCCCCTTTATTCTTATCTATAGAAGCAACATCAAATTGCAAACCAAATTGCACTGAAGGGTCAAAAAAGCCCTTAATTGCTGAAAAAGGAATCTCCAAATTTTCAGATTTGCCATCAAAAGAGAGCCCTATTTCAAAACTATTATCATTTACCTTAAAATCCCAATATTGATGTTGAATGACAATGGTCATTTCTTTTTCATATTGTTCAAGTAAACGTTCAGAAATTCTAACACCTGGCGCTTTTGTAGCAAAGGAGATAAAAAAATGGTGATCTCCGGGAAGGCCGGTTTTTGCTACCTCCCCCATCACTTTACGCACAACTCCGCGCAAAGCCTCCTGTACCAAAATATCATAACGAATGTGATCTTCACCCATTTTGCTCTCATATATTATATAATAGAATCTGCTATATTCAGTAGATGTAATATTAAGGAAAAACTCAAGAGCAAAAAATATTTTTCTGAAAACTTACCATAAAATTTTGCTATTTTTGCTATTTTACTTCATTTCTCAAACAGATTGCCTCCGAAGGATTTTGCCAAAACCACATCACAACTGCACAGCTCATCTATTGGAGAAAACACTATATCAGAATAATTACAACCATCTAAGATAAAAGGCAGAGAATGAAAGGCCAAATATAGCCCACTTTCGGAGTGGATATTTCTCCAATAAGCGCTAACATCAAATATTCCAGCAAAATACAGGCTTCTGTTGCCAGGTGCCTGCGAACCCCGCCTATTCCTTGCGAAGGGAATAGGGCTTGAATTTGAAGCTATATGAACCGCATTAAGCAGCCATACGTGCCTCAGCTTTGTAGTTGTCATTTGCAACTAAAAATTAGCCCGATAACGGCGGTACAATGCCGAGCGAAGTCCCGTTTTTTACACCCTCGTCGATCCTATTTCGCCCCCATAATCGCCCAACCCCTCAACGGCACTGGAAAATGGTGGAGGCGCCGGGTACCGCCCCCGGGTCCGAACGGCTTATTATAACAGGCATTTATCGCCATAGCTGTTGCCAGCAAAGCTAATATAGTGTTTTTATATAAAAATGCAAAGGTTAGTTATAATTTCTTTGCCTATTTTAGTCAGAAAAATTAATGAATTTTAACATAAACAAAAATATTTTAGCAAAATTGCGCATAAGGTGGACATTATTATTTCTTGCTATCTGTCTGCTTATTGGTGTGGTTTTATATTTTTTATCCTCCTCTTATTTCCGTAATGAAGAGGTGCAGCGCGCACAAAATAGAGCCTCCCTTTATCGCTCAACCTTAGTTGGTGAATTAGAGCGCTTTCAGCATTTACCCTATATTTTGGCTCAAGATCCATTTGTTATTAACGGAGCAAAGGGAAAAGATCTTGCAGGGTTAAATCGCCGCTTAGCCTCCTTTGCTAACCGCGCCAATTTAGACGCAATATATTTAATGGATAAAAATGGATTAACTATTGCTGCTTCTAATTATAGCGCTGAAAAAACATTTCTGGGACAAAATTATGGATTTAGACCATATTTCAAAAGGGCACTTAAAGGGCAAAGAGGAGAATTTTTTGGCATTGGTGCTACAACCCTAAAACCAGGATATTTTATTGCCCAAGGGGTGCGCGATGAAAATGATAATATTTTAGGCGTTATTGCCCTTAAACTTGATTTATCTCCTTTGGTAAAAGCATGGGCAAGGGGTGGAGAAATTCTATTTGTAGCAAATTCTGATGGAGTGATTGTTCTTTCTTCAAACGAAGAATGGCGCTATAGAACATTGGCGCGAATAGATAAAAAGAGATTAGAGGAAATCGCCCTTGAAAAACAATTTGCCAATGAAAAATTATTACCCCTTGATTGGACAAAAATTGGCGCAAATGAAGTTGCACTAAATGGCAAAAAATATATCCACGCCTCTTCTTCCGTCTCTCGGCTTGGCTGGACATTACATTTTTTAGCAGATGAAAATCGGATAAGCGAAAGAGCCTGGCTAACCGTCATCGGCATTGCAATTTTTGCTTCAATTTTACTAACTTTGGCCGTATTTTTACGCTCAGAGCGCATCAGAACAGCGCTAAATGCAGCGCAAGCCGACAGAGAACAATTAAGAAAGGCCAATAAGAAATTAGCATTAGAAATTGAAGAAAGAAAGGCTGCGGAAAGAAGGTTAGAAAAAGCTCAATCAGAATTAGCGCGAAATAGTAAACTTGCGGCCTTAGGTCAGCTTTCAGCTTCTGTTACGCATGAATTAGGGCAACCAATAAGTGCTATGCAAAATTATTTAGCCGCTGCTGAATTTGATAAAAATGCAAAAGAGCGCGAGCAAAGCATAAAAAATTTACGCTCAATTGTTACCCGAATGATAAATATAACTAAACAACTAAGATTTTTTGCCAAGCCAAGCGATAATAATATGCAGCTTATTGATATTATTCAAATTTGGCACGGAGCATATATTTTAACTGCACCCGATATAAGAACAGCAAATATTGAATTAATAGAAAATCTGCCAAAAAAACCAATAATGGTTAAAGCAAATAAATTACGCCTTGAACAGGTTTTGGTAAATTTATTGCGCAATTCAATCAGCGCCATGCAGGATAGTAAGAAAAAAATATTAGAAATAAATATTTCCGCAGACGAAAATTATGCCATTATTTCGGTTAAAGATAATGGACATGGATTTGGCGAAAACTCAATTGAGCAGTTAAAAGAGCCTTTTCACACTACAAGAGCATCGGGTGACGGGATGGGGCTGGGGCTAGCTATATCTGCTGCTATTATTAAGGAACATGAAGGAATATTTGCGGCCGAAAATATTCCAGAGGGAGGCGCAATTTTTACCTTCAAAATTCCACTTTACAGGGAATAATTATGAAAAAAAAACAAAGTCAGAATAATGAATTGGCCAAATATCTGGTTTTTATCGTTGATGATGATAAATCAATGCGCGATTCGCTTAGGACACTACTTGAAAGGGCTGGATGGCAAGTTGAGAGTTTTTCTAAGGGTGAGGATATTTTATCGCGGCTAAAAATTGTGTGTCCTGATGTAATATTAAGCGATGTCAGAATGCCCAATATGAGCGGACTGGATTTATTGGATAATATTAAAGGAACGCTCAGCCCGCCAATTGTGCTAATTTCGGCTCATGGCGATATTCCAATGGCGGTTCAGGCAATGCAAAATGGTGCTTATAGTTTTATTGAAAAACCCTTTGACCCGCACCGCTTATTAGCGGCGCTTAGAAATGGCGCAAGACAACATCGTCAATCACTTGAAACAGCAAGATTACGCGACAGACTAAGATCACTTTCCGGCCTTGATAGAATTTTACTCGGTCAAACGAACGCCATAAAGGAATTACGCGAAGAAATAATAGATTTAAGTGATATGAAATCCCCAATAATGCTATTGGGTGAGACAGGCACCGGCAAGGGACTAGTAGCACGGGCTTTACATGATCTGGGAACAAATTCTGGCGGGCCATTTATTGCGATAAATTGTGCAACCATTCCGCTTGATAATTTTGAACAATATATGTTCGGTTCAGTAAATGGTGCTCGCGGTGTCCTTAGTAAGGCAGATGGCGGAACTTTATTCTTAGATGAATTAGCCGCTATGCCATTACAAATGCAGGCAAAATTTTTGCGTATAATTGAGACAAATGAATTTTGTATGGTCGGGACAAGTGAAGCAAAGAAGGTTGATCTACGAATTATTTCCGCAACCAATGAAAATTTAGATAATCTTGTCGCTCAGGGTCTGTTTCGTAAAGATTTACTATATCGCCTGAATAATATTATGCTTACCCTACCCCCTCTCAGAGAGCGAAAAAATGATATTCCACTCCTTTTTGCCCATTTTTTAGAACAACAATCCTCCATATTTGAAATTGTTCCACCCACTCTTAGCGCCAAAGATATTGCAGCTCTGCTAAGCCATGATTGGCAAGGCAATGTGCGCGAATTGCGCCATGTTGCGGAAAGATTTGTAATGGCAGCCAGAAGGGGTAAATTCTCGCTTGCTGACGCGATTAAGCGCGATAATGGCACAGACGAAGTGCCAGAAAATTTGCGCGGCGCGGTTGCCGCATTTGAAAGGCAGCTTATTGCTCAGGCTATTAAGACGCATCAGGGAAGAATGGATGCAGTTGCCGAAGCATTAGGCATTGGGCGACGCACTTTGAATGAAAAAATCGTTAAATTGGGATTAAAAAAAGAGGAATTGCTTTAATTTTAGATATTTTTTGATATTTTTCTCCTTTTGAGCATTTAATATTGCAAGATTTTGTTTCTTTATGTGTAGTTTTTTGCAATTTTGATGGATATTTTTGTGATTTCCACCCTCTGCCTTCTGATTTCCAATTTCTGCCTTCTACCTTCCGTCCTTTCCTTAAATTTATCAAATTTCTCTGGCACAAAATCTGCGTAAGGTTAACATCAAAACATTTACCAAAAATTGCATATTTCACGACCGACTATTGAGAGATGAGAGAAAATAGGCAAAATAATGCTTGATTAATCCGACATTCTAATGCTGAATTAAAAAAATGCTGCCGAATAGCTTACTGCTTAAATGAATTGAATAAATCAACTATCTGTTGTTTGAAAATTGTAATATCTTTAATGTAGAAGCTATCAGACACTGCGTTACTTCCGCTGATAGAATAGTAATAACCATCTTCAATAAAATATGAATTTGGTGGAAGAGTCACGGGAGCACAAGTTTGGTTATTACAAATATCGTCAATTAAAATGTAGGCTGGGTGTTTCTCCTTATTATTTTCTATGCGTTTTGAGAGTCTTAACCTTCTGGCATCGGACAAATCTGGTACGACAAAATTACTAAATTCAGAGGCTGGGATTCTTAGCACAAATCCATCACCTCCTGGCTCTAAATCACCATTATAGGGATTATAACGCCATGGAATAGAGTATAAATCTTTCCCAATATAATAGTTCACCTTATAATCTCTATAAATTGTTGTTGCTATTAAATGGCCAATAACAATAATCGCTAATAATATTGAGGATATGGTTATATGTTTCATTTTATGCTCGGCTTTTGCAAACCAAGAAGCAAAAACTAAATAAAGCCAGATAATCAGTGAAGCTAACCCAAAAACCCAAGCATATGCTAAACCATAGTTCGCTTGTGTGGCATGCGGATAATAGGCCATTCCAACCAAATATCTCACATAAGCAGAACCCATAATTCCCAATAATATAATTGTTATAACCACTATAATGACAATAATAAAAAATTTATCTTTTCCAAGAATTACGGATTTCATTTCCCCTCACCTATTTAAAATATAGTCAAACAATTATACCCACGCTTAATATGACAATATCCATAATCAAACTACCCTTAGCCTAAAGCTGTTTTTCCTTTACTTTGCGTAATTGTTCTTCAGCCCTATTTGCCTCTAATTGACGGTTCCACATTTGCGCATAGAGCCCTTTTTGCGCTAATAATGTTTTATGCTTACCGCGTTCAGCAATCTCGCCATTCTTTAGAACAATAATCTCATCAGCATTAACCACTGTTGAAAGACGATGGGCAATTACAAGTGCCGTTCTGCCCTTTGAAACTGCATCAAGAGCTGATTGAATTTCTCGCTCTGTTTGCGTATCCAGTGCCGACGTTGCTTCATCTAATATTAAAATTGGCGGCGCTTTAAGAATGGTTCTGGCAATTGCCACCCTTTGTTTTTCACCGCCTGAAAGTTTAAGCCCCCTCTCCCCCACCGGCGTATCATAACCATTTGGTAAAGATGCAATAAAATCAGAAATCTGCGCCATTTTTGCCGCCTGTTCAATTTCTTCTTGGCTAGCATCAGGGCGCCCATAAGCAATATTATAACCTATACTATCATTAAATAAGACCGTATCCTGAGGAACCATGCCAATTGCCGCTCTTAGGCTTTTTTGTGTAACATTGCGTATATCCTGATCATCAATATATATACAACCATCCATAACGTCATAAAAACGATAAATAAGACGCGAAATAGTGGATTTACCAGCTCCTGAAGGGCCTACAACAGCAATAGTTTTTCCGGCCGGAACTTCAAAACTGACATTTTTCAATATTTTTCTATCATCATCATAAGAAAAACTAACATTCTTAAATTTAAGAATAGGCCCTGATATTTTTAACTGTTTCGCATTTGGTTTATCTTCAATTTCGGGCTTTTGCTGTAACAGGGTAAACATTTCTTCAATATCGGCTAAACCTTGCCTAATTTCACGATAGACCGAACCAATAAAATTGAGCGGGCGGTAAATTTGCATCATAAATGTATTGACCAGAACAAAATCACCCACACTCATTGAACCATTCATCACCCCATTAGCTGACATAATATTGATAATTATCATACCAATCCAAAATATCAGGCCCTGACCGAAATTTAACATGCCAAGCGAAGTCCACATTTTTATAGCCGCCGATTCATAAATCGCCATTGACCTATCAAAGCGCTTTGCCTCCATTTCCTCATTGCCAAAATATTTAACAGTCTCAAAATTAAGCAAACTATCTATAGCCTTAGAATTTGCTTCAACATCGCTTTCATTCATTTTGCGCCTTATTGTTATGCGCCAATTTGATGCTTTGATGGTGAAAATTACATAAAGAGCGATAATTCCGACCACTACAAACAAAAATTTAATCCCAAAAAGATAGGTAAAAATGGAACTTACAATAATAAATTCCAAAATTGCCGGAGCTGTATTGAGCATGGTAAATCGGACTATGGTTTCTATTCCCTTTGTTCCGCGCTCAATAATACGCGAAAGGCCGCCAATACGGCGTTGCAAATGAAAGCGAAGCGAAAGGCGATGTAGGTGAATAAAGGTTTTTCTTGCTAATTCACGCACTGCATGCTGGCCAACTTTAGCAAATAAAATATCGCGTAATTGCTGTAATCCACTATCAACAATATTGGCAATCCCAAAGGCAATAACCAAAATAATTGGGACAGCTATTCCTAATATTAATTCCGGATTTTCACTAGAGTTTGCCAGACTGTCAATTACACCCTTATAAGCAAAAGGAATCGTGGTAGTGGCAGCTTTTGCTAAGAATAAAGCCCCTATCGCTGCAATTACGCGTAATTTTAGATCCAGCCTATCGCTAGGCCACATATATTTCCAAAGATTTTTAATGGTTGAAAAAGTAAAGCCGGCATCAGCGCTTATATATTTGGATTTTCTACTCACTATTTTCGCCTTTTTTATTATGTAATTGTAGATCAGTTAAAAAATCAGCATAGCTGGATTTGAGATAAAATAGTTTGTTAGGACATAAATAATAGCAATTCTTAGTGCCCTTTGTTTTTCTTGTTATCAGGCCGGCATTTAATAATATTTTTATATGTTGCGAAATTGTTGACTGTGCCAAATTAAGCGAATTAGTTATATCAGCGCAACAACATTGTTTTTGACAATTTAGAGCAATTATTCGCAAAATATTCAACCTAATAGGATTAGCCAACGCCCTTAGAGCCAAAGCTAGATCTTTATCCCTTTTTGCAAAATATTCTTCCATCGTAATTTAACGATAAAGCATATTAGCTACATCATCAACCAGTCATAATTTAATTTTAGTGAATTAGCGAAACGGGCATAAATTTATACTTTCTTTTTGTAAATATGATTAACATAAATTCTTAACAACAGACAAAAACCCCAGAAATCCAGGCAATTTCACTTATTTCTTTTTATCGCATAATTTGCGTCCGCTCTTGCTAATTAGTAAATTTTCTGTTACCTTTACGGTGCGGCGGGTATGTATAAATAAAGTGAATGGAGAAAATCATGACTACTACGGGAGTAGGCACGAATGGTGCGTGCATATCCAGCGGCGTAAATGATATGCAAAAAGGGCTGGAGCATTTTGATCTAGAAAAAGAATTCAAAACTTTAACCGATCAATATAATGAACATAGGGCAAAACACTCAGCAGATCCCGACAATCCATGTCTAAATAAAGAACATGAGGAATTACAAAATAAACTCAATGACTACGAAAAAAGGTGGGAGGATCATAAAGCGTCGCATGCAGAGGATAAAAGCTCAGAAGCGGCAGAAGCTCAGCCTTCAGATGGAACAAATGAAGCAGGCGGATCAGAAGAAACAGAAAAAACAGGCAAATATGAGAGAGCTGATAATAATGAGGGTAATGGAGCTGCTTCAGAGGACGGTGAGCAAAATGCCGGTGCAAATGCGGATTCTGACCATGTGCATGATGATAGTGAGCACAGCATTCTTGAGAGCGAAGTAAATCAGCTTGAATGCGATGTTGCCGAATATGAAAGAGATTTAGCCGAGTATGAAAAAGATAGAGCAGAAATGCCAAGCTCTATTTATGATTCGCACTTTGAGGAAAGAAAAGCAGAACTAGACGCTAGACGAGCCGAACTTGAGGCAAGATCCAAAGATGTTTTAGATAGGGTTGAGCACCATGAGGATATGCATGGAGACGAAATGGATCGCTCAAGTGAGAGCGCTTCCGGCTGGCATTGGGTAAATGTCACCTCACCTCAAAATGATGAAGAAGAACGAGCTTAATTTGGGCTAATATTTTTTAAGATTTTCGCTTCACTTTGCCCCTCTACCGTCGGGTAGAGGGGGCTTGGCTGTGTCAGAATGATAATATATTAATTAGTAGGCCGTGAAAGTTTCTAATATATTGATATTTCTTGATATTTTGCTCCTTTTGAGCATTTAATATTGCAAGATTTTGTCTCTTTATGTGTAGTTTTCTTGCAATTTTGATGGATATTTTTGCCATTTCCGATTTCTAACTCCTACCTTCTCCCTTTTGGGTTTGCC
>WFXU01000023.1 GCA_015490455.1 Hyphomicrobiales bacterium | reverse complement strand
ATCTTGTGCAAATTCTTGACGATCAGAATATCCCAAAAAAACCAGTTGGCCGTTTATTTTCTACCCACCAACTGCTAGCAAAATCTCCAAAAAAAGCAAATAATTAGTTCACTCAGGAAAAATTTTTATTCAGAAGTCGGAAGTCAGAAGTTGCAAAAATATCCATCAAAATTGCAAGAAAACTACATAAGGGGAGGCAAATCTTACAATATTAAATGCCCAAAAGAAGCAAAATATCAAGAAATATCAATGTGATGAGAATTCTTCAGGGGGACTCTGTTGAGGTGGGCGAGAACTGCTCGGGCTCCTCAACCAAAGGCACCGCCTTTCTTTTCTCTTATAGATTCCGACTTCTTATTTCTGACTTCTGATTTCTGGGCGATAATTCTTCACGGCTGACTCTTTAATTCAAAATTTGGATGGTGCTAAGATCAAAATATTTATCAAAATCGTATCTATGTTCGACTATTTAGCTGATTTGGAAAATATTATTTTAAGATGTTTGTTTTATCCTTTTTTGAACTGCTTGATAAATAGAACGTATAAACACCAAGACTATTCCCAAAAATCCGCCAGCAAACAGTGCTAGAATGATAATAATTTTTCTTGGGGCAGTTTGTTTAATTGAATTTTCAATTGAAGAGGTTTGAATTAAAAACTCGGGGGAAAATTCAGGAGAACTCATCTTTTCTAATAATTTTACATATGCTTGAATGGTCAAATCATTTTTTAATTCAAATATTTGCGAGTTTAAATCTGCAAGGCCTGGAACAAAAGCCTCTACTTCTTTTCTTTCTTTAAGTGAAGCCATCTGGACTTTTAGCCGTCTTAATTTTGATGACATTAGCGAAAGGTCAGGATTTTCTTGAATTGAACGCAATTCTTCTTCTAAAGCAATATAGCCGCGCATGAATAGTGGTTGCTCGCCAGATTCAATCAGATTTTGAATTGCGATAGTTTCAGAAGGAGAAGGCAGTATTTCTTGTCTTGGACGGGATATATTAAGCCTTCTTGCTATCGCGATCTGCTCATTTAGCTGCAAAGCGTTTGCTTGAAGATCCGCTTTAGTCGTTTCGCTAGCTATTGCAATTTCTTCTTCCAGTTTAACAATATCTGCCCTTAATTGTTCCTCATAACGAATGATAGCGCTTTGCTTTTGTAAATTAAGCAAAGAGAGCTTTCTTGCAATATTTTCTTTATAAAACTCACTACTTGCTTGTAAATATTCTATTATATTATTTTTTGCAGTTAATTGAACCTCCTCTAAGAATCTCTCAGTAAAACCAATCAGTTCTTGGCGAGTAAGTGCTTTAGAAAAAAGCGAAAGAGTATAATTTAGTAAAGTTCCATCTTCATCAGTATTAGTTTCAAATTTAAATTTGATAGATTTATCATCTAAATTTTCATTAGTTTCATTATCCTTATTAAAAAACCTATTGCTAAATTGATCAAAAAATGATTCATCTGATAAAATGTCTATATATACTCCAGAAACATCATTTATACCAGTTAGTCGATTAAACTCATTCAACCATGTTTTTTCAGTATAATTTGGTAATCTAAGATCTACCCGCCCTTTTAGCTCAGTAGGAGTTATTAAGTAATAAGCAAGCCCACCAATGAGAGCAAGAAGCGTGCAAACTATTATTATCCACTTACCCTTCCAAAGGCTAGCAAGTAAATCTATTAAATCTATTTCGTCTTCAAATTGTTTATTTTGCTGTCCGCTCATATTATAAGGCTCATTTTAATATTAACTTAGATAATTTATTGGATATAACTATGCTCTAACTAAATTTATGTCCAGAGCTTAATTAGAAATATTGATAGAAGCTACTCAATTATCATATTTTTTAGCTAAATCACGAATGCTAGCAAAGTGGAACAATTTGACTATATGAAATCTTCTATAATCCAAAGGAAAGCATGGCTAAGTGTGAAATGCACTCATCTGCACAATCGTAGATTGTAGCAAAAGTAAAACATCAAACTACCTACAAAATTGAAGATATATCAAGCCGATATATTACCTAAAATTATTATTGCTGGACTCTCTTTTCTTAATATAATAATGAAGAGCTTAATAGTGCTTTTTATGATGAGAATATCCAGAGTTTCGGGGTGTAACGATAATGAAATACTGGCCTGTTCCCTACTCAGTTCTTAGGGTTGCATACGATATATTAGCATTTACGGCTGGACTTGTGCTTGTTTTCTTTTTCCCTTGGCAACTTGTTATTGTTGGTATTCTATCTTCTGATAATAATTACTGGGTAGCCATTATCGGCATCTTATTATTGCTTGCGATTTTAGGTCTGTTCATAGGTGGAGTTTATTCAAAAAAATTTCTTGCATATAAAAAGGGGGAAAAAATAAAGCGAATTATTTTAATTAATAGCGCTGTTTTTTTACTCTTTTCTTTCTTTTATTTTGTATTCTTTCCTTCCACTATTGCACAGGCAATGCATATTATTTTAGCTTGGTTAGTTACAACTTTCCTTCTTTTATTTGCCCGCTTTGCCTCAAGAATATTTGAAATTATTTATGCTAGAGAAATTGGCGCAGGTTATAGAAAACCAATTGAATCGGATAAAAATACAGTGCTTGTGACTGGTGGTGGTGGCTATGTTGGCTCTGCATTAGTTCCTAAACTTTTAGATGCAGGATATAATGTACGAGTGCTTGATTTGTTTTTATTTGGAGAGAAACCTATTGAAGCTTTTAAGGATCACCCAAATGTTACCTTTATCAAAGGGGACTATCGAAATATTGAAACTCTTACCAGAAGTATTAGAGGTGCAAGGTCGGTTATTCATCTTGGAGGCTTGGTGGGAGATCCCGCATGTTCATATGACGAAGATTTAACAATAGATATAAATATTACATCAAGTAGGGTTATAGGTGAAATAGCTAAGGCAAATGGTGTTGAAAAGTTCCTATTTGCAAGTTCATGCTCTGTTTATGGAGCATCCAACCAAGTCCTTGACGAAAAGAGTGATCTAAATCCTGTGTCACTTTATGCAAAAAGTAAAATTGTTTCCGAAAAAGTTCTTTTGGAATTAATGGATGATTATTTTTCTCCAGTTTTTCTGAGATTTGGCACAATTTATGGTCTTTCAGGGCGGACACGTTTTGACCTTGTCGTCAATTTACTCACAGCTAAGGCAGAAGTTGATAAAAAAATAACGGTTTTTGGCGGAGATCAATGGCGACCTTTTGTTCATGTAGATGATGCGGCGCAAGGAGTTTTTTTAGCACTAGAGGCAGACCGCAGTAAGGTTGCTGGGGAAGCATTTAATATAGGTAGCAATGAACAAAATTACACACTTTGGGAAATGGGAGAAATTATAAAATCTATTGTGCCTGAGGCTGAACTTTTAGAACTTGGACAGGATGGAGATCGACGCGATTATAGAGTTAAATTTGACAAAGTTAGAGATGTTTTGGGTTTTAAGCCCAAATATTCACTTCAATATGGTGTTAACCAAGTTCTTACAGCGCTACGAAATGGTGAAATTTCTGATTATACAGATAGTATTTACTCAAATGTTAAACATCTTGCATCTGGTGGAAGAGAAGAATTTATTACTACATATTATTCAGGGTGGGAAAAAGATTATCTTTATCCTAGTTCCCATAAATGATAGAATAATCTACAAGTACTCTTTATCAGTCGTCTATGAAGAATTCTCATCACATTGATATTTCTTGATATTTTTACTTTATTGCGCATTTAATATTGCAAGATTTTGCATCTATTGTGTAGTTTTTTTTACAATTTTGCTATGGATATTTTTCCGATTTCTGACTTCTGTTACCGGCAGCGCTATGCGCACGCCAGTATCCAGAAAGAATATCCGAGCGATGATTGGTCATCTTAAAAGCCACCGGATGAACCGCAATTATTCTACCCATAGGCGTGGCTTTTACTTCAATCCCATCCTAGCTGCCACCGGCTGTAATTTCCTCCCTTTCCTCAAGTGGATTAGGGTTCTTTGGTTCAAAATCTAGGTAACGTTAATATTCAAATATTTAACAAAAATCGCACAGTTCACGGTCGACTTTTTAGTAACAAAAATTCCTCACGGCTGATTAATTAAAGTAACATGATTAAGGAAGAGATGTCAGAGACAGACAAAAACCCCGGCAAACAGCGCACTATCAACACGATATCCGCCAGGGGCAAACAATCTGCTTTCGCCCGTAATTATGAAGCAAAACCTACCCACATGACGATATGAAATTATCTAACCTCAGGGGCAAAATTAAGACTGCAAATCTAACCGCTTTAATAAACTCATCTCTTATTTGCTTCTGCGCTCGTTCTTTTGCTTCTTTAATTTCGGATTGTTTAGCATCAGAATTATTATCTGGAATTTTATTTATGCTAGTGCTGCTGGTTGAGTCATTTACTTTGGATATTTTTATAGTTCTTGCTCTGGCTATACCGATTAGTTTGTTGAAATTAGATTTTGTGTTTGTGCGCATTAACCCCCTTATTAAAAACATCACCACCCAATCTGGCAATAGAATTTGAATTGTTTGCTATATTATTTATCAACTTCTCCAAGAGAATATTCTTAAATAAAAAGCAACAAGTTATTATACCAGCACTCTTATCCAGATAATATGCAAATAATGTGTTAGTTATGTGTTTAATCCGTACATAAAGGATGCTTAGTCTTTACAGTAAATGCCTACTACCCCGAGACAAAAGATCTGACTAAAGAGCCGGCAACTAGAGCCCAGCCATCAACCAGCACAAAGAAAATTAATTTGAAAGGTAAAGAGATAATAATTGGCGGCAACATCATCATGCCCATTGACATTAGAACAGAAGCAACGACCATATCTATAATGATAAATGGCAAAAATAATAAAAAGCCAATTTCAAATGCTCTTCTTAATTCGGAAATCATAAAGGCTGGAATTAATATTCTTAGAGATAATTGTTCTGGTTCTTCTGGAACCGGTTCATTAGCCATATCTAAAAATAGGGCTACATCTTTTTCGCGCACATTATTTAGCATAAAATTATGAATTGGCTTTGCCGCTTCCTCAAAAGCCTGATTAAATTCCATATCTCCAGCAATAAGCGGGGCAATGCCATTATCATATGATTGTTGCAAAGTTGGTCCCATAATGAAGGCGGTTAAAAAAAGCGCCAGTGAAATCATAACGGAATTAGGGGGCGCGGTTTGTAGGCCAATGGCTGTGCGTAATAATGACAGGACAACAATCACACGGGTAAAAGAAGTTACCATCACCAGTATTGAAGGAGCAATAGCTAAAATTGTGATTAAACCAATTAGCTGAATGGCTCTTTCGGTTAATGTTGTTTCATCTCCAAAATCTATTGTGACATTTTGTGCTAGTGACAGGGTGGGGGTTAGAATTAGTCCCAAGACAAATATAAATAAGAAAAGCATAAATAATAAGCAATTTTTCCTGCTTATTATTCCCTTAATATTAGTCAGTTTTTCGCCGTTTCCTATTATTTTCTGTTGCACTTTGCCCTGTTTTACGTCTTTCTATATCGGGTTTACTTGTGCTATCTTTATCTGAGTCGCGCAAATTGGGCTCAATTTTATCATCAATTTTAGCAAAAGATTGGGGATTATTTTCAAATTCCGGCTCATTATTGCGACGAAATAGGGCTGTATGGCGTAAAGATTTACTGCTGGCGCTGTTTTCGTCTGCATTTTTGGTAAGAGTGGCAGCTTTTGATATTATCGCGCTCTTATTATTTTTATTGCTTTTTTCATCGCTATCTTTATCGCTAACAGCTATTTTTTTCGCTCTATAATATTGTTCAATTTTAATGTTAGTCTCAATGAGCAAATCATTTCCCCCGCCAATTAGGATTAAATGTTCAATATCATCGCGGCGAAGTAGAATAAGCTGCCTTTTTTGATCAATATGAATCTTATCAACTATAGCAAGGCGCCTCTTATTGGCAAGACTGACAGATTGTGTTATTTTGTTAAAAAATTTCAAAAACCAGATAATTAAAATTATTAATATTAATACTAGGGCTAGAGCAAAAATCACCGTTAAAATATTAGTTCCTGTTCCGCTAAAAAGATCTCGTAAAATACTCATTATTAATTCCCAATTTTGGCCTGTAAAATATATTTGTTTTAGCGCTAATGGTCATAGCAATTATAAAACTAATTAACCATAGCTTAAATAAGTAATAGGCAATTTTTGCCTGCTTTGAGGCTAAAATATGCAAATTGCATGATTAAAAAGGATATTTCAACATAAATTAACTCCATATTAACCATGAAGTGGGCAGAATTTTCCTAGAATATTGTGGAAATAATCTGGTTTGGAATGGTTTAGAAAATTATGGATATTGGAAATATTTCTATTTTTGCCGCCCTAAAACAAAAAATGCAATGGCATCAGGCAAGGCAAAAATTATTGGCTGAAAATATAGCTAACGCTGAAACTCCAGGTTATCGTGGGCGCGATTTGAAGCAATTTAACTTTTCCGAACAATTGGGGAAAATTTCTGGCGCACAAATTACAACCAAGACCACCAACGCAAAACATATGCAAATTAGCATGAGTGGGAATAGCGCTTTTAACGCGCAGCAAATGAGTAATTTTGAAATTACGCCAGAAGGAAATGGAGTAACGCTAGAAGATGAAATGTTAAAACTCACCGCAAATCAGCTGGAATATCAAGCAATAACAACGCTTTATACACGTTCAATGAAATTAATGCGCACAGCTTTAGGGCGTTAAATTTGGCTGAAGAAATGAATGGGATGAATAATGAGTGACTTTCTTGGTTCTTTGAAAATATCTGCTTCTGGCTTACATGCACAATCTGCCAGAATGAGAATTATTGCTGAAAATATTGCCAATGCGGATTCAACCGCTAAGAGCCCAGATGAAGATCCCTATAGAAGGAAAATTACCAGTTTTAGAGCAGAATTTAATAGGGAAATAGGGGGATATGAGGTTAAGATTGGGCGAATGTTGCTGGATCAGTCCGAATTTGAAACTCGCTATGAACCCGGCCATCCAGCAGCAGATGAGCGCGGCTATGTGCGCTATCCTAATGTTAATTCGCTAATTGAGCAAATGGATATGCGTGAGGCGCAAAGAACCTATGAAGCTAATCTGAATGTTATTAGTGTGACCAGGCAAATGATTGGCAGAACTTTGGATATTTTAAGGGGCTAGAATAAATGAATGTCAATTTTAATATTGCCGCTTCTGCCTATGGGCAGGCGCAAAAATTAATTTCACAAGCCGGGCAACAGGCTGATGTCAAAACAAATCCACTTGTAACAGAAACGGAAAAAAACGGATTTGCCAAATTGGTTGAGGATAGTCTGCAATCGGTAGTTGAAAGTGGTAAAGTGGCAGATGCGAAATCACTGGAAATGATAAATGGAGAGGCAAATATTGTTGACGTTGTAACGGCTGTCGCTGAGGCGGAGATTGCGGTAGAATCAATGGTGGCGATTCGCGATCGGGTAATTAAGGCATATGAAGAAATTATGCGAATGCCCATTTGATAAATTTAATAATTTGATTTGCCCCATAGGTAAATAAAGCGGAGGGAGGGCAAAGAGAATAAGGGGGAGGGATAGAAGAGGAAAGAGGGAATAGAAAAGAAAATAACAAGAACAAGAATAAGGGGAGAAAATAAATGGATGGTGCGCAAATTCTTGATATCTCCCGAGAGGGAATTTGGGTTTTAATTATTTTATCCAGCCCAATGATGGTAGTTGGGTTGGTGGTTGGTCTTATAATTGCTCTATTTCAGGCTCTTACGCAGGTGCAGGAATTGACTTTGGTATTTGTGCCTAAAATTATAGCGATATTTTTTACAATGTTGGTCACGCTACCATTTTTGGGAGCTACCATGTCGTCCTATATGGCTAAAATTGTTGATCTGATTATTATTGGCGGATCGGGGTTATGAATATTGGCCTAAACTGGCTTCCTGAGATCGCTTTCACCTATATGCTAATATTTGCTCGGGTGGGCACTATGCTCATGATTTTGCCGGCATTTGGCGAAAAAGTAATTTCGGCAAATTTGCGCCTTAGCTTTGCGCTTATTCTTTCCCTTTTAATGTTTCCCCTTATTTCAGAATATTTGCCCCAGTTTAACAAGGCAAATTTAATGTCAATTATATTTATTCTATTATATGAAATTATTGTTGGTCTTATTCTTGGTGGGATTGGGCGGCTTATAGTTTCCGGTGCGCAGACTGCCGGCTCTATTATTGCCTTTCAAATTGGCCTTTCATTGGCTCAAACCGCAGATCCAACCAATGGAGGCGTGCAAGGGGCGATAATTGGCAGCTTTTTATCATTTCTTGGCATAGCTTTAATTTTTGCTACCGATCTGCACTATCTTATTCTGGCTGGAATATATGATTCTTATACTATATTTGCTCCCGGCTCGCCCTTAATTTTTGGCGATATTGCCCAATTAGCGGTAAGAACTGTTTCCAAAGCATTTATTATTGGGGTGCAAATGTCAGCGCCTTTCATCGTTTTTGGTTTGGTATTTTATCTTGGTTTGGGGATTTTAGCGCGCCTTATGCCGCAAGTGCAGGTATTTTTTGTTGCAATGCCCGCTAATATTGCCATTGGTTTAATATTAATTGCCCTTTTACTAACAATGATGATGGGGTGGTATTTGACCCATGTTGAAGCCGAATTTAACATGCTAAGGGGGGCAGGATAGTTGGCTGA
Organism: Hyphomicrobiales bacterium; assembly: GCA_015490455.1. GTDB lineage: Bacteria > Pseudomonadota > Alphaproteobacteria > Rhizobiales > Devosiaceae > S141-66. Next base: position 3,445 of record WFXU01000023.1, on the reverse strand, counting down.
TCAACCGGATAAGTCAGAAAAAACTGAAGAGCCTTCTTCCAAAAAACTGGCAGATGCACATAAAAAGGGAGATGTTGCTAAAAGTCAGGAAGTGACCACCTGGTTTATGATATTGGGTTCCACATTATTATTTGCAATTATGACCCCAATTTCTGCGGTAAGCTTAATGGATTATCTAAAATTAATAATTGCCAATGCAGACCAATATGAGTTTGGGGGGGGAGGTTTTTCTGCCTTTATTGAGGGATTAATTTGGGTAATTTTTACTGTGGTTATTTTACCGCTTGGCTTAATGGCATTTGCCGCAATTGGGGGTAATCTTATTCAGCATAAGCCTGTTTTCTCGTTAGATCCGATTAAGCCCAAATGGTCAAAAATTTCACCCTTAGCCGGTTTTAAGCGTTTATTCTCGCTTGAATCTTTGGTTAATTTTGCCAAAGGAATCTTAAAATTAACAATTGTTTCGGTTGTTATGTTTTTGGTTTTGTGGCCTGAAAGAGACAGGCTAGAAACCTTAATCACTCTAGCCCCCAACAAGATTTTGGCAGTATTTTTAGAGTTTGGCATTAAAATTTTTATCGCGACGTTAGCAATTATTACCATAATCGCTCTGATTGACTATTTATATCAGCGTCATAAATGGTGGGAAAAACAAAAAATGACCATTAAAGAAGTGCGCGATGAATATAAGCAAATGGAGGGCGATCCGCATATTAAATCTCGCATTAGGCAAATTAGGCAGGAGCGCGCACAAAAACGTATGATGTCAGCCGTTCCGGATGCCACCGTTGTTATTACCAACCCAACCCATTATGCGGTGGCGCTAAAATATGATGAAACTATGAGTGCGCCAATATGTTTAGCAAAGGGAGCGGACAAAATTGCCCTAAAAATTCGTGAAATAGCTAAAAAAAGCGATATTCCAATAGTCGAAAACCCTCCCTTAGCAAGGGCGTTATTTACTTCAGTTGAACTTGATGAGGCAATTCCAAGCGAACATTTCAAGGCAGTAGCTTCAGTAATCGGCTATGTCATGCGCCTAAAACAAAAGGCCAGCTGGAGTGCTTAGAGGGTTATAGTTAAGTGAATATATATGGTTTCCCATATTATAATTATAAAATATTGTGTAAGCAATCTTGCTAATTTTTTCAGTTTAATCCAGAATTGGCTTTATGCGCGAAATAATCTCAAAATATTTTAATTCTCTTTTTGCAGCCTATAAAGATGGCGGTACCGAACATTCGGGGCGAACGGCGCTTGAGAATTTACTCAATGAATTAAAGCCCCAAAATGTGCAAATTAAGCACGAGCCGGGCAGACAGGGCAATAAGGGTGCGCCCGATTATAAAATTATGCGAAAAGGTCGCCGTCTTGGTTATATTGAGAATAAAGCGCCGGGCGTAAACCTTGATAAGGTTCTAAAATCTGAGCAGATAAAAAACTATGTTGCGCTTTCCGACAATCTCATAATTACCGATTATCTGCAGTGGATTTGGTTGCGAGATGGCAAAATTATTATGCGCGAAACCATTGCCTATAAAGATGATTTACAAAATAAATCATTTTCGCCGAGCGAGGAAAAAATTGCAGTGCTTGGCAAAATGCTTGAAGGGTTTTTTGGCGTAAAAGCAGAGCCCATTGCCAGCCCAGAAATTTTGGCGGAAAAACTTGCCGTGCGCGCTCTTTATTTGCGTGATGCGCTAACGCTGGAGCTAACCCGCCAGCAAAAAGAAAAAACCGGCGGCAAGCTATATGCTCTTTATGAGGTTTTTCGTAATCAGGTGTTCCATGAGCTAACCTTGCAAGAATTTGCCGATGCTTTTGCGCAAATGCTTGCCTATTCATTATTTTTGGCGCGCCTTAACGCCAAAGAAAACCAGATTATTGATCTGCATAATGTAAAGGGGTTTATTCCCAATTCTTTTAGTCTGATACGTGAATTGTCGGATTTTCTTGATGAAATGGAAAGTGATGAATATGCCGATATTCGCTGGGTGATAGACGAAATATTATCCCTGATTAACAATCTTGATTTAAGCGAAATTATTAGCGCGCTTTCGTTTCAGGGGCGAAAAGTGCGGCGCGGCATAAAGGCAAAGGACGAAGAAGAAGCCCGACTTTTTGAACGTGACCCTTATATTTATTTCTATGAAGATTTTTTACATAAATATGACCCAAAAACCAAAGAAACCCGTGGCGTTTATTATACGCCCCCACCGGTGGTGAATTTTATCGTCCGCGCCATAGATGATATTTTGAAAGATATTTTCTATATCAATCATGGGCTGGCGGAACATAAAAGAGTGACGGTTTTGGACTTTGCCAGCGGCACAGGCACGTTTTTGCTTGAGGTGTTAGAGCAGATATTTGCCAATATTGGCGGTGCTAATGCTGGTTTAGCAGACCTGATAGTGCGTGAACATATTTTGAAAAATATTTATGGGTTTGAATTTTTGCTCGCTCCCTATACGATTGCTCATTTGAAACTGTCGCAATATCTTGCCGATAAGGGACATAAGCTAACAGACAATCAGCGTTTGGGCATTTATCTCACCAATACGCTTGAGCCGATTGAACCACAAAAAAATATGTTTTTGCCCGCCCTTTCAAAAGAGGTGGAACTGGCGCAAGAGGTGAAAGACAAGCCGATTTTGGTGATTACCGGCAATCCGCCTTATTCGGGTCATTCAAAGAATAAGGGTAAATGGATTTCAGCCGCCATTGATGAATATAAAATGGCGGACGGCAGACCGCTGGGCGAAAAAAATCCAAAATGGCTAAATGATGATTATGTGAAATTTATTCGTTTTGCGCAGATGAAAATGGATAAGGTTGATGAGGGCGTGGTGGGCATCATCACCAATCATTCATTCATTGACAACCCGACCTTTCGCGGTATGCGCCAATCATTGATGAAATCTTTTGATCAAATCTATATTCTTGACCTGCACGGCAATAGTAAGAAAAGAGAAGTCGCACCAGACGGGTCGGTGGATCAAAATGTGTTTGATATTCAGCAAGGTGTGGCAATTTCGCTGTTTATTAAGACCAAGGGTGGGAATATTTCCCCTGACATATCGTCTTCTTATCCCACATCACCATCCGCAAGCCCCACTTCGCCATCCGCAAATCCCATATCGTCATCCTCGGGCTTGACCCGAGGATCCAACCAACAACAAAAAGAAGCCAAAGTGGATACTCGCGTCAAGCGCGAGTATGACGAAGCGAGAGTGACTAACAATAACCAGCGAACTGGGAAAATCTTTCATGCCGATTTATGGGGCAAGCGATTGGACAAATATAAAGCCAGCGCAAGGGAAACTATAAAGAGCGTGGAATGGCTGGAACTGAAACCTGTTTCGCCATTTTACTTGTTCATTCCGCAAGACCGCGATTTGTGGGGCGAGTATGAGAAGGGCTGGAAGGTAACAGATATTTTTCCAGT
>WFXU01000022.1 GCA_015490455.1 Hyphomicrobiales bacterium | reverse complement strand
GCAAAACCCCGATGCAGACCTTCCAAGATGGCAAAGAGCTTGCACAATCAAAAAATATTGGTGATATGCAAGAATTATCTGGCCGCGCGCTACAAAAAACGCTAGCTGTCAGATAATTCACAACCGTCAGATCAAATCATGACTTTTACATTTTCTCAGGGCTTATCTTCTCTATCTCTTTTAGCTCTGCCCTTGCCCCCCCTGTCTTTAGGGCGAAAGACCCCGTCTTTATCAACCTTAAGATCTATCACATCCTCTCTCTCCCGTTCTCTAAAATCTCTTTTTCGCGCCTCCTCGTCAACACCCTTAAAACGATTGCGCCAGTCAGTAAAAATTTTCTTTAAGCCAAAATAAATAATGGCAAAAATAATTAAATAAACTAATATGCGCAGAAAAATACCGCTCATTTATAACCCAAAACGCGACCAGAGTGCGCGCTCCTCAAGAGCACTAATAGTTTCCTCAGCAATAGAATTTGCCTCAATTTTTGTTCTAAAGCCAATCGGAGGCAATTGGAACAAACCTTTCTTAGCCTCAATTTTCTTTATTTTTACATCTTCGCCAAAACGAGATCGTAAAACATTATGCATATCATTAAGTTCGTCAATCAAACCAAGTTCTAAACTCTTAGCGCCCGACCACCATTCACCCGTAAATAAATAATCATCATCACCATTTAATTTGCCCTTACGCGCAGATTTTACGTGTTCTATAAAGGTTTTATGAATATCAAGCTGAAAACTTTTCAAGCGCTCAATATCTTCCTTTTTTTCCGGCAAAAATGGATCTAGCATAGATTTATTTTTGCCTACTGTATAAACGCGCCTTTTTACTCCAATTTTGCTAATAGCTTCTTCAAAACCAAAACTGGCCGAAATAACACCGATTGAGCCAATAATAGAGGAAGGGTCCGCAAATATTTCATCACCTGCAACAGCAATAAAATATCCTCCTGATGCAGCAACATCTTCGATAAAAACCAGAACTTTTTTCTCATATTCATTGGCGAGATCGCGTATCATTTTAGAAATTAAACGCGATTGAACAGGGTGCCCGCCCGGAGAATTAACAATTATAGCAATAGCTGGCGCGGCTTTTATCTTAAAGGCCTTTTTTAGCAAAGGTTCAATTGTTGCAATATTTAAGCGATTTGGCTTTTGCTCAGGCGCAATAACTCCATGCAACCGAATTAGAGGAATAATATTCGCACCTTTACCGAATTTTTTGCCTATCCAACTGGTTAATTTTTCTATCAGACTTTTCTTTTCATCAGATTGCAATTCATACATTTTTATCTCCAGATTTTTTCAAAAAATAGGTAGAAATATTTACCACTCTAATAGAGCCTTAGCGCGAAATATTTGTTCAATTTTTGGCAAATATTGATGCCCCTTTTGCCCATGTAAAATCAGCGGGTATCTTAATTGTAACTTTGCTTTTGACCCTCTTATACCACTTATAAGAAAACGCGAAGCATTTTGTCCCTCGCGGGCAATAATTGGCAAAATAACAATATTGCCAAAACGTTTTTCAAATGAAGCTAGAATATGGGATAGGGTTTCAATATGGGAAATAAATATTATTTTTCCTCTTTTCTTTAAGCAGGCAGCAGAAAATCTGACCCAATTATCTAATTTATCCTGTTGCATATGACGAGCGTTTCTTTTATTTTCATTTCTTGCCAATGTTCCCTTTTTTATATCAAAATAGGGCGGATTGGCGATAATATAATCAAAATAATTTAATTTTTCGCCCAGATTTTCAAATTTTTTTGCTCCAAGATTAACATCAAAATTAAGAATCCGTGCCCTTTGTTGCATATTATTTAGGGCAATATTTTTTTCGCCTAATTTTACCATTTGCGAATCATTATCAATTAACAGCGCTTTTAGATATTTATTATGGGTTAGCGCGCAAAGAGAAGCGACCCCAGTTCCGCTACCCAACTCCAATAAATTAGCTTCTAATGAACTAGTAGCGCCATTATTAACACTCGCCCCAAGCAAAATAGCGTCAATCCCAGAGCGAAAACCCTTTAATGGCTGCTCAATAATCAGTTTTTTATCCAAAAACCTATCCAAACTTGTTGGAAGAGGTTTTACAAAACTTTCTTTGTGGTCTAAGGACATAATATTCTATTTTGCTAATAATATTTTGGTAATAATAGAGTCGTCTTATTATTTTTTCTAATAAAATTTGAGCTTTGGATGATTTATGCAAGAATATAGTGACAATAATAAAACATCAAAAGCGACCGATAATGCGCTTGAAAAACTGATAAAAGCAACCAAAGCTGATATGGATGAGGTTAATTCGCTTATTTTATCGCGCACTAATTCGCATGTTGATATGGTTCCAGAACTTGCTCAATATTTAATTCAATCTGGTGGCAAACGTTTACGCCCAATGCTAACAATAGCTTGCGCAAATATGTTTACGCAAAATCAAAAAATGGGGCTAAAAAAAAGCGTATATTTTGCTGCTGCGGTTGAATTTATGCATAATGCCACGCTTTTGCATGATGATGTTGTTGATGAAAGCAATATGCGGCGCAATAAGCCTGCGGCCAGAATAATTTGGGGTAATCAGGCAAGTATTCTGGTAGGTGATTTTTTGCTTGGGCAGGCATTTTTAATGATGGTTGAAACGGGCGATATTGAGGCGCTTAAAGTGCTTTCAAAAGCGGCAACTATTATTGCAGAGGGCGAAGTTTTTCAATTGGCCAAGATTAAAGATATTAATACAAGTGTAAAAGAATATGATTTGATTATTCGCTCAAAAACCGCAGCTTTATTTGAAGCGGCAACAAAGGTTGGGGCGATGGCTGGGGGGGCAGATGTTAGTTCCTATCAGTCTTTAGGGCTTTATGGCAGCGAATTGGGGCGCGCCTTTCAGCTTGTTGATGACGCGCTTGACTATGGCGGTGTAAAGGGAGTTTTGGGAAAAAATACCGGTGATGATTTACGCGAAGGTAAAATGAGCCTGCCGATAATTTTGGCGCTAAAAAAAGCTAATAGGAGTGAAAAAAAATTAATTATCTCGGCGTTGGGGGATCAAAATTGTAAAGAAGAAATATTAGAAAAAATAATTAAATTCATGCAAAAAGAGCAAATTTTACAAAGCGTAATAAAGGAAGCAGAAAAAAGCGTAATAAAGGCAAAAGATGCGCTTAAAAATTTACCCGCTTCTTCTCTTAAAAACCTATTAGGTGAAGTTGCTGATTTTTGCCTATTGCGCGCCTATTAAGAATAATTTGACCCTAACCTAATATCAATAAATAAAATCTCTTACATCTACAAAGTGGCCGGCAATGGCTGCTGCTGCTGCCATTGTGGGAGAAACTAAATGAGTGCGCCCCTTAAAGCCCTGCCGCCCCTCAAAATTACGATTAGAGGTTGAAGCACAACGCTCCTTTGGCTTTAACCTATCGGCATTCATCGCCAAACACATTGAACAACCCGGCTCACGCCATTCAAAACCAGCATCGATAAAAATCTTATCTAAACCTTCCATCTGCGCCTGCTCTTTCACCAGGCCAGAACCTGGCACAACCATTGCGCTAACATTGGGTGATATTTTCTTCCCGGCAATAATTTTTGCCGCTGCGCGTAAATCTTCAATACGTCCATTAGTGCAAGAGCCAATAAAGACCCTATCTATTTTTATATCAACTATTTTTGTTCCCGGCTCTAAGCCCATATATTCCAGTGCCCGCATTTTTGAGGCGCGTCTATTTTCATCTTCAATTAATGAAGGATCCGGCACCCTACCTTTAATAGAGACAACATCTTCAGGTGAAGTTCCCCAACTAACAATGGGGGTAAGATTAGAAGCGTCAATCTCTACTATTTTATCAAAATGCGCTCCCTCATCACTATATAAATTTTTCCACTTTTTTAGCGCTTTTATAAATTGTTCCCCCTTTGGAGCCTTTTCACGCCCCTTAATATAGGCAAAAGTCTTTTCATCAGGAGCAATAAGACCTGCACGCGCACCTGCCTCAATAGTCATATTGCAAATGGTCATACGCGCTTCCATAGATAAATCTTTAATTGCTTCTCCGGCAAATTCAATTACGTGCGAAGTGCCCCCCGCCGTTCCTATTTCACCAATAATGGCCAAAATAATATCTTTAGCGCTTACCCCCATATTTGCCTTACCATTAACCCTGACCAGCATATTTTTGGCTTTTTTCTGAATGAGGGTTTGGGTTGCCAATACATGTTCAACCTCTGATGTGCCAATGCCGTGAGCAAGCGCGCCAAAGGCTCCATGAGTGGAAGTATGACTATCACCACAAACAACAGTCATGCCGGGCAGAATAAAGCCTTGCTCAGGCCCTACAATATGCACAATGCCCTGCCTTTTATCTAATTCATTATAATATTCAATATTAAAATCAGCAGCATTTTTGCTTAGAGTTTCTACCTGTAAAGCGCTTTGTTCATCATCAATACCATTAGAGCGGTCTGTTGTTGGCACATTATGATCTACAACTGCTAGAGTGCGTTTTGGTGCGCGCACTTTTCTTCCCGCGAGCCTTAAACCCTCAAATGCCTGAGGAGAGGTGACCTCATGCACTAAATGTCTGTCAATATAGATTAGCGAATTGCCATCTTCATAATTTGTAATAAGGTGATTATCCCAAATTTTATCATAAAGGGTCTTTTTCATTAAACCTTGCCTAAAATAAACCAATATTATTTTAGGCTTTTAATTAGTTAAATTGAGCCTGACAAGAGTTTTAATTATTAGACTAAAAAATAATCGAATATTCTATTTTCTAAGATCGGGTTTTAGCGAAATCGCCAGTTCCTTAAAATTAACCCCGCCAAACCCCCAAATGGAAGTATTAATGCCAATTTTTTTCTTTGCCCAAATCACAATAGCTGTTTGTGAAATAATGCGGGCAGTCATATTAACAATAGCAGCGCCAACAATCCCATAAATAGGTATCACTAAAAATAAAATTACAAAACTTAATAACATAATAGAACCAAAAATTGCTACATATGCACGCTCATGTCCTGTCATCACCATAGCAATTTGCGTAGGTCCCGTTGCTGCGTCAATTAGAAGACCTGCACTTAATAATAATAAAATAATTTTTCCCTCAACATATGTCGGCCCAAAAAGAGAAAGAATTAAATCACCAAAAAAAATAAAAATAATAAAAATGCCAATGGAAAATATAAACCCAGCCCAAGAACAAAGCGAAGTAATTGCCTGCGCCTTATCAAGTTCTTTGGCATAAAAATATTTTGCAATCATAGGCGCAATAACCAGATTAATAGCGTGCATAAATAGGGTCATTAACCCAGCGGTGCGGAAAGCATTAAAATAAAGGCCAGCACTTTCCATTGAAACTAAAAAGCCAATCAGCACAACATCAACATATAGGGCGATCATGGAAATCAGAGTTGAAATTAAGAACCAAAAACTAATTTGCCAGCGTTTTTTTACATATGGTTTTAAGGAAGAGAAATATATTTTCGTTTGATAGCCAAAGCGGTTTGCCAAAAAAAACTGCAACCCCATAGCCAGCATAAGAATAAAGGAGGTTAATAATAATGCCTCTGTGCCATTTAGTTCAAAGCCAAAAACATAAATAATAAAAACCACCAATGGCACGCTAAAACGCCAAAAAATATCACGCGGCGTTAGCGCTGTTAAAACCGAACCCTGAGCCCTAAGAGCGGAGGAGCCATATTCTGCCATTGCTAGGGGAATTATTAAAATAGCAGCAGCCATTATGAAAGAATAGGAAATTAAATTATATGAAGACAAAATATTATAAATAAATGTTGCCCCAATAATAATTAGTGCAATAATTATTGCCGCAATTAATACTAATAACCAGCCAGCGCTTAGGGCTTCAACTGCTTTTGCGCGCGCCTTTTTGCCAATTTCTTCTGGCCAAAATCGTAAAATTGCCGTTTCCTGCCCCATATTGGCAGCAATGGCTAAAATTGTGGCCAATGAAAATCCAAATGCAAATTGACCATAATTTTGCTCACTCATACTACGCGAAAGCACAACAAACATTAAATATGTCAGGCCGGCAGTGAGTATTTTTATCATCAGGGAAACGACAGATTTGGAGAATCCGTATTTTAGAAGAGAGTTAATATCTGCGCTATTTTTTGTTTTCATTTTTGCATAATGGGGGGAAAAATTTGTTTTAAGGTTAATAATTTTACTGATGAATAATATTTTATTCAAAAATGAGTAAACATACTTATTCAATGTTTAATATGAACCAGCCAAAATTTAATATTTACTATATTCATTATTTATGATTCTATCCTAATAATCATTAAGGGGGGATTCTGATGAGCGAAGCCGGCAATAAAGTGCTTTTGGCATTAAGGAAAAGGGCTGAAGAGCTCAAAAAAAAAGAGGCAGATTTTTCTAATTTTCTAGCGCTAAGCGTAGCTTCAATAGATCCGCATGATCTGGTTAAATTTACCCCGCAGGAAATAGAGAATATTTTACGCCATTCATTTAAGCGGCTGGGGCAAAGAAAAGAAAAAACTCATCTGATAAATATTTGGCGCCCAAAAGAAACAAAAGGAGTGCTCTCAACAATTCAGATTATAGATATTTTTGTTGATGATATGCCTTTTTTAGTTGATTCAGTATTGGGCGCGGTGCGGGCTTTGGGCAATGATATAAAATTAATTGGCCACCCTATTTTACCCATTGATGATTCTACCAGCCCCCCAACTATCTTATCCGCTCCCAAAAAGGAGTGTAAATTAGAGAGTTTTTTACATATTCACATAGATCCTATCGGCGAAGAATTATTACTAGAACAATTATTTACCGAAATTGATAAAGTGCTTAATGAGGTGCGCCTAGCGGTAAATGACTGGCGAGCAATGTTGGAAAGATTGCGTCTATTGGTAAAAAACTATCGCGAACATGCCACAAATTTGTCAGCGCCACTCCTATCTGAAACTTTACAATTTTTAGCCTGGCTTGCGGATCATAATTTTACCTTTTTGGGAATGCGCGATTATTTGCTTACAAAAGAGGGAGGAGAGCTGAATTTAGAGCCAATAAAAGATTCTGGCTTGGGCATATTAAAAAATCCCAATTATAAATTTTTACGTCACGGCGATGAGCTGGTTGAGGTAACAAAGCAGCATTTGGATTTTTTCAAAAATGATCAGCCCCTAAAAGTGACCAAAGCAAATATAAGATCTAATGTGCATCGGCGCAGTTTCTTGGATTTTATTTCCGTCAAAACCTATAATGAAAAAGGGGAGATCAGCGGAGAATTACGTATAATCGGATTATTTACTTCTATGTCGCTAAATACTCCGCATATTGAAGTTCCCTTTGTGCGGCGCAAAATTACTGAAGTTATGAGACGCTCTAACCTGGTGCCAAAAAGCCATGCCGGCAAAGCACTAATGGCAGCCCTTGATAATTATCCGCGTGAAGAAATATTTCAGATAAATGAAAGTCAATTATTGGAATTTGCAACCATAATTGCTACCCTTCCTGATCGGCCGCAAATACGCGTTCTGCCTAGAATCGACCCTTATGATAATTTTGTTTCAATTTTATTTTTTATGCCGCGCGAAAAATATACTTCAAAATTGCGCGAGCAAATAGGCCAATTTTTAGCCAAAAAATATCGGGGACATCTATCCGCCTATTATCCGCATTTTCCTGAAGGTGAATTGGTGCGCGTGCATTATATTATCGGCCGGCGTGAGGGCAAAACCCCAATATTAGATCGGGAAAAATTAGAAGAGGAAATTACCGAATTAACCCGCAATTTTGGTGATCGCATTATGGATGCGGCTAGAGATCCGGCTTTTGTAATAGAATATCGCGATAGTTTTTCTCCTGCCTATCAAACTAATAATAGCCATATTGAAGCACTTAAAGATATAGAAATATTAAAACGCCTCAAAGATAGAGGACAAATTGACGTTCGTCTTTATAATATTGAAGAAAATGAACAATTAAGTGAAAAGAATAATATCCAATATGGCTTGCGCGTTTATCATATGGATAGGCCTATAGCGCTTAGTAAGCGTGTTCCTATGCTGGAAAATTTTGGTTTTAACGTAATTGACGAACGCACTTATGAAGTGCGTCCAAAGGATGGAACCAAGCGTTTTATCCATGATATGGTTGTTGAACCAATATGTAAAAAGCAAATTGATGAGAAACAAATTGCTCCCATTTTACGCGATGCTCTCATTGCCGTTTGGAACAAAAATGCAGAAAGTGATGGCTTTAATGCTTTAAGCATATTGGCGCAAATGAGTTGGGAAGATATTACTATTTTACGCGCTATGGGACGTTATCTTAAACAAATAGGGGTTTCTTTTTCTCAGCGTTATATGTGGAACACTCTTTGTGCTCATAGTGAAATTGCAGCTAAATTAATTAATATTTTTTATGCCTTTTATGATCCTGATTTTACAGGCAATAGAGAAGAAACTGTGCAAAAGCTGGAGGAAGAAATCTTATCCTCTTTAAGCAATATTAGTTCGGCCGATGAAGATAGAATAATTCGTCATTTTCTAAATCTTTTACAATCATCTTTAAGAACCAATTATTTTCAGCGGCAAAAAAATGGGCAAAGAAAGCCCGCCCTTGCCATTAAATATGATTGTAAAAAAGTTGATGGAATGCCCGAGCCGCGCCTTTATCGCGAAATATTTGTTTATTCCCCCAATATTGAGGGTATTCATATGCGCGGTGGTGCTATTGCGCGCGGGGGGCTGCGCTGGTCTGACAGGCCAGAAGATTTTCGCACCGAAATATTGGGCCTGGTCAAAGCACAAATGGTAAAAAATGCGGTAATTGTTCCGGTTGGCTCAAAGGGAGGGTTTGTTCCTAAAGCCATGCCGGCTAACCCTTCGCGCGAAATTTTTATGCAAAAAGGCATAGAGGCCTATGAAATTTTTATCGGCTCTTTGCTTGATATAACCGATAATCTTGAAGGCGATAAAATTATAGTGCCGGATTTGGTGGTAAGAAAAGATGATGATGATCCCTATTTGGTTGTAGCTGCCGATAAGGGAACGGCAAGTTTTTCAGATAAGGCTAATGCAATTTCCTTAAAACGTAATTTTTGGCTTGGTGATGCTTTTGCTTCAGGCGGCTCGGCCGGCTATGACCACAAAAAAATGGGCATAACCGCACGTGGGGCTTGGGAAGCGGTAAAACGCCATTTCAGAGAAATGGATATAAATATTCAGGCCGAGCCATTTAGCGTTATTGGGGTTGGTGATATGTCAGGGGATGTGTTTGGCAATGGAATGTTATTATCAAAATATATAAGATTATTAGCCGCCTTTGATCATCGCGATATTTTCATAGATCCAAATCCTGATGAAGCGGTTTCTTATGCTGAAAGAAAACGTTTGTTTGAATTAGAGCGCTCTTCTTGGCAAGATTATAATAAAGATCTTCTCTCACGGGGGGGCGGTATTTATTCACGTAAAGCAAAATCAATAAAAATTTCTAATGAAGCCAAAGAAATGCTCGGGGCCGAAAAAAATGAATTTTCCCCCAATGAATTAATAAACTCAATTCTTAAATGTAAGGCAGATCTATTATGGTTTGGCGGCATTGGCACCTATATACGCGCCAGCACAGAAACTAATGCCGATGCAGACGATAGGGCTAATGATGATATTCGTATTACGGCTAAAGAGGCAAGGGTAAAGGTAATTGGCGAGGGGGCAAATCTTGGTATTACCCAACAGGGGCGGATTGAATTTGCCCTTAATGGCGGGCGTATTAATACAGATGCAATTGATAATTCTGCGGGGGTTAATTCTTCTGACCTTGAAGTTAATATAAAGATCGCGCTTGGCAGTTTGGTGCGTGAGGGCAAAATGAGTTTACAGGAAAGAAATGAATTTTTAGCGCAAATGACGAACGAGGTAGCGGAACTTTGCCTAAGGAATAATTATTTGCAAACTTTAGCTCTTTCGCTGGTTGAAAGGCGCGGCATGGGGGCTATGGCGGATTTAGTTATGTTTATGCATGAGTTAGAGCAAAGTGGAGAATTAGATAGAGATGTTGAATTTTTACCAGATGATGTTGAGATAGCCGAAAGAAATAATATTGGTCAGCCATTTGTCAGGCCAGAATTGGCAGTTTTACTCGCTTACTCCAAAAATACCCTATATAAGGAATTGCTAAATTCAAAAGTTCCTGATGATCCTTATTTGGCAAAAGAGCTTTATCGCTATTTTCCAGAAAAATTAAAGCAAAAATATATGCAAACTATTGATAATCATCGTTTAAGGCGCGAGGTGATTGCGACTGTTTTAAGCAATGCCATGATAAATCGTGGTGGGCCGGCCTTTGTTTATCGTATGATGAGCGCTACTACCGCTTCTGAGGCGCAGGTGGCCTTTGCTTATGCCGGAGCGCGGGATATTTATTCTCTTGCTGATTTGAACGCGGCGATTGATGAGCTTGATAATAAAATTAAGGGTAGCACGCAGTTAGAATTATATGCTGAAGTTCTTACCTTACAGGTTGAACAGACCTTATGGTTTTTGCGTAATATTAATTTTGCAGACGGACTTTCAGATATAGTAAAACGTTACCGAGCGGGGGTTGAGGAAATTCGCTCTCAATTGGGGAATATTTTACCTGATTTTATATCACAAAGCGTTGCTAAACAGGCAGTTGGATTTGTTAATGGGGGGGCACCGGTAGATTTAGCCCGCCGCATTGCTGAACTTTCCGCTCTTACACTTTGTTCTGATATTATTTTTGCTGCTGAAAAAACAAATTGTTCGGTTTCTCAGGCCGCAAAGGCTTATTTTACGGTATTAGAGACATTTAATTTAGGGCGTATAACCGAGCAGGGCGGGCGAATTGACTTAACCGATAGGTTTGATCGTATGGCGTTAGATAGGGCGATGGCAAATCTTATGCGCGCTCAGAGAGATTTGACTTGTGATGTTTTATTAAGTGGAGATGGTGATATTAAAGAGCGGTTTAATATTTGGCGTAGGCAGCGTAAAAATGAGATAGATAGGATAATTGAAATGGTCAAAGATTTAACGGGAGATGAATTAACCATTTCACGCCTTTCTGTTGCAGCTGGCTTATTGTCAGACTTAGTCAGAAGCTAATGAAGTTGTGCTAGCCTAAAAGCGGATTGCAAAATTTCAGTGCTGCCTTTGCCTATGACATTTATTAGTTGTCCGCGAAGAATTTTTAACATATTGATATTTCTTGATATTTTGATTATAGATATTTTCTACCTTTCAGCCTTTGATTTCTGAGTTCTAACCCTGCCTTCTGACTTCCGATTTCTGCCTCTTACCCTTTCCAACGCCCACATTGTTTCTCATTTCCAATATTCAGTTCATAATTATAATGTTTCAAAGTTCTTTGCTCTGTAAAGTAGATGTGTATCTATTCCGAAAAATTGAGTTGTTTGAACGTAGTGATATATTGTTGAGTGGTGACATAATAATATAGATACAGGCAACGCAAATTCTAATGATTTTAAGAAGCACTGATAAACGAGGGGAAAAATTATGCGGGCAATCCATAATTTGTCTCGCAAGAGATTTATAAAAACAGATAAATCCCTGTCCTGAACTCGCTGAATCCAGGCGTTAAAATTGCAAAAAGAGGGAGTAATAACGCTCAATCAGTATTGTTTATCAGTATTGTTTGAGAAATAGATAAAAATTAATCCTATTCAATATTCCAATAAGAACATTTGGCAATAAAACGGGCTTGGCAAAAATATTTTCCTATTATACTGTGCGTAAGCAAAGCCAACCCCAGCAAGGAGCGACAATTTGATTAGTAAATTTGTATTTTTTATTGCAGTTCTGTTTGGCTTTTTTTTACAACTAGATTATGCCTATGCCGAACCTAATAAAATTAGGATAACCATAGAAAAAACTGCTAATTCTACTAATATTGGTCTGACGGGAGAAGGGACTTATCAAGATATTATACGCAATGTTCGCACATTCAGGAATTTAGATTCATCTTTTGATAAAATATTTTTAGAACAGGTTAATAAAGAACAATTATCTTTAGCTCCACCATATTTTCTTGAAGCCGCAAGGCGAAGTTGCAAATCAAACCCAAAAGCTGCTGTTGATTGGTTAAGTCTATATACAATCCGCTCGCGTTATGATGCCTTTAGGTGCATTGACAAGAGTGCACGGGGAAATGTTCAACTAACTTTGTTAGCATTACAAATGCCAGAGTGTAAGTCGGCTTTCTCAGATAAACAGTTAATGATTGATAGCCTTGCTAAAACTATAAAGAGAAAAGATATATTTTCTTCTAATGCTTCTGCCTGGTGGATTTGTTCATCTGCTCCTAGCCTTATCCAAAAAGAATTAAAAAGGCTGCAAACGGGGGAAATATTCTCTCCTTCCATCATATATGAAAAAGAATGGTTAATGCCAGAAGAAGAGTGGGAGGGATTTCAACAAGAAATAAGTAATTTAATTGAGAAAACTATCCAAAGTGTAAAGGAAGATTAATATGGATAATATTTATTTTGTAAAATAGTTGTCCGTGAAGAATTTATATTGACATTTGCGGAAATCAGAAGGCGGCAGTTGGAAGTCAGAAAGCGGAGTCAGGCCAAGTCGAAACTCTTACAGCTTATGCGTAGAGTCTTTGGTTGTTATTTGTTTAATTTGTTGATTCACAACTATTTTGTTTTTTTCTTTGTTTAGATTTTTTTAATACCCCGATTGGGGAAAGAGTACATCAATCCCACCTTAACCGCTACTGGCTACAACTTCCGCCCTATCCCTAAATCTACCAAACCTCTTTGGCTCAAAATCTAGGTAACGCTAATATTCAAACATTTAGCAAAAATTGCATAAGGCTACGTTCACTAATTCGCCCCTTACCCTGATAGTTCGGCAAGCTTACTATGTCGAAGGGTGAAAGACGAAGGCAGGCACGGGGATCTAGTTTCTCTGGGTTCACAGTATGGATCATCGGGTCAAGCCCGATAATGACTAAGGCGCAGTAAAAGATAATCCCTAACACCGTCTCCCGCGTGCTTTAATCAACAGCTTAAAAAAAGATTGCTCCCCTAATCCCCTCCTGCCAGCAATGCCTGCATTTTGCTTAAATATTCAATCCAAGCGTTGCGTCCCCTTTTTGTTAGGCTGATAATGGTCATTGGTTTTTTGTCTGCAAATTTTTTGTTGATTTTGATATATTTCACCCGTTCCAGCTTGCTTAAATTAGCAGAAAGATTACCATCGCTGCTTTGGATTTTTTCGCGTAAATCAACAAAACTAGCCGAGCCAACAGAAGACAAATATGCCATAATGCCAAGCCGTATTTTGCCATGAATTATTGCGTCTAGCTCATTGGTAACATATTTGCTCATTATTTAATTTTCCCTTCAGAAAAACTAGACATAATAGCGACAATCAAAATAGCAAAGGCAGCAATAAGATAAATTGTTGGGCTAAGTAAAAATGGAAACATTATAAGCGCGAAAATAAAACTTAATATTGCTGCATAAATGCTAAGCCTATTGCTACTTATCTGCGCTATAAGCCCAATAGCAATGCCATAGCAAATAAGTGCTACCGGTAAAATAGCATTAAATAGCCAAAAGGGAGCGTTAAAATAAAAAGTCGCAATGAAGCTACCTATTAAAAAGGTAACAATCCCAATACCGACAAACATCCAAATTGTGCCAGCAATTTGCGAATTAAGCGAGTTAAATCCGGGTTTTTGCCGTAATTTATTGCCTAAAACCACTGTGCCAATTGTGCCAATTACCAAATAGGCTAACCAAAACCAGCCAATATTTTTAATTGAAAAATTTAGTTTTTCAGTTAAAACCGCCCAATGCACAATCATCATAATAAATGATATTACGCCCCACCAAATTCCAATTATTCCGCCAACAACAGAAGATTTTTTACCCTCTTCCGCTATCTGCTTTATCCAATCTATATCTTCTTTTAATTTTTCATCGGCCATTTTGGTTCTCCTTTATTATTTAGAGAAACTTATCATATTTATAAGCAACTCACCTCGCTCTTTATCTTTGCATTAAATTACCCCTTACTCACTCTATTCACACAAAAATAAAGAACTTTATTTTTCAAAGTAGAGATAGTATATTTATCCTGAAATGTCAAGCTATTTGCTTGTAAGGTTAGCTGTAGAGGTGCGGTTCTAGGGGGTAATTGTAGGAGCGATTGCGGGCGTGGTTTTAGAATGTGATTATTTATTGAATTACGCCAACAATGGGGGATTTTCCACCTTTTGCCAGTCGTTTTATCTAGTCCAAATCTTCTTTTAATTTTTCATCAGCCATTTTGGTTCTCCTTTATTATTTAGAGAAACTTATCATATTTATAAGCAACTCACCTCGCTCTTTATCTTTGCATCAAATTACCCCTTACTCACTCTATCCACACGAAAATAAAGAACTTTGCAAAGCAAAGTAGAGGCGGTATTTTTATTCCGATTTCTCCTCAAATTCTGTCCTTAATTCTCATCTTCCAACTTCTTATTTCCGGCTTCTGACCCCTTACTTAAAACCAACACACCCACTACTGACCCATTGAAATATAGTAATAATCGCCGACCGAACGTTAGGTTCGGTGAATATGCAATAAAATCAACAAGTTAGAGGAGATGATTTGAGTTTTTTGAACGTGTGGTGAATAGCTTTATGGCAGGCAAACTGAACTGTGGCGTAAGTTAGGTGAATAATCGGCACGTGTTCGACACCAAGCCTGCTACTTACAATTCAGCCTCCAACTTCTATTTTCAAAGAACTTTATTTTTCAAAGTAGAGATAGTATATTTATCCTGAAATATTAAGTTATAGGATGGTTGAAATTGAAAGGTTGAGGTGAAGTCAGGGATGAGATTGGAGGCAGGCAGTTGAAAAAATAAATATGTCTAATGTGATGAAATGGGCAAAAGGATAGAAAAATAGGGAAAGGGAAAAGTAAAAATATCCCTTCACAATTATTTATCTATTGTGTAGCCTATTATATGATAAGGGATTTTGGTTTGGTTCAAAACATCTTAGCATAAATTTGAGGGTTCATTATGTGGAAATATTGGCAGGCGGATATTGCCGTTAATATATGTGCGAATAATATATATCAAATATGAATCGGTATAAGAGAGCGAATGAGGGCGAACTAGGGACGAAAGAAGGGAATGAAACTCACCGATAATGAAATAAGAGATATTAACAAACTTCTGGAAGCTGGAAAGCCATTGCCAGATAAATATCGCTTTTTGCTGTTTGAGGACAAGCGGGAGGTGGAACTGGTCTGGAATGGCAAGAGCAGTGAAGTCTGCAATATTGTCCTGCCCTTTCAGACCATTGAACAGGTGGATGAACCGCGCGCCGAAAAGCCAGAGGACGCAGCGCTTCAGGGCGATCTGTTTGCGCTTGATAAGCGCGGGCGGCAACTGCGCGGCTGGACGAACAAGCTAATCTGGGGCGATAATAAGCTGATTTTATCCAGCCTCAAAAATGGCCCGCTGCGCGAGGAAATAGAAGCGCAAGGCGGGCTTAAATTGATCTATAT
>WFXU01000021.1 GCA_015490455.1 Hyphomicrobiales bacterium | reverse complement strand
TCACCCTCAATAGTAATAACTTTGCCTGAATTGGTAATCATCGTGCCAAAAGAAGCATTATTAGCAAAAATAGCATGTGCATTTGCTCCAAGTGCATAAATTTCGCCCGAATTATTCACCCTATTATTTTCGTCTAAAATCTGAACAGCATACGCACTATTACCTGTAGTTTTTATTTTGCCGCTATTATTAAGTTCATTATCCTTGTCGGTAATCATAACAGCATAAGATTCGGTATTACTGGTTATGAGAGAACCAGAATTAGATATTTTATTATCCGTGCTGTTAACCTGCATCGCAGAGGCATATAGCCCGGTTGTGCTAATTAGACCTGAATTAGCAATAATATTATTGCCCTGCACATCAATGGCATTGGCTCCATTGCCAGCGGTATTTATTTTCCCTGAATTGGTTATTTTATTATTATCATTAATATATATAGCTGTAGATCCATCTTGTTTGGTAGAAATAGAGCCTGAGTTAGTAATCTGGTTGTCATCACCACCAGTAATTGCGTAAGCAGCAATACCATCGGTGCTTATTGAGCCGCTATTGTTGATTATAGCGAAAGTTTTTGGAATGATTGCATCGCTCCCAGCATATATACCATGAG
This sequence comes from Hyphomicrobiales bacterium, assembly GCA_015490455.1. Classification (GTDB taxonomy): domain Bacteria; phylum Pseudomonadota; class Alphaproteobacteria; order Rhizobiales; family Devosiaceae; genus S141-66. Next base: position 26,447 of record WFXU01000021.1, on the reverse strand, counting down.
CGCCTGCGCCAGTAGTTGCAATCGTGCCAACATTATTAATTATAGTGTTTTGTCCATTATTATATATGCCCCAACTAGCAGTGCCAGAGGTAGAAATTGAACCAAAATTATCTATCCTATTATTATTACCCCCAGATATTGAAACAGCAAAAGATCCAGCGCCAGGAATAGTAATTGAACCGCTACTGGTTATGGTAAGACTATCAGCGCCATTTAGCACATTGCCTATGCTACCATTTGTAATAGTGGTTGGGGTTGAAATTGTATAATCTGCTGCAAAAGAACTAGGCACAATAAGAGCCGTTGAAACCATCAAAACAAAACTTGCTTGACGAATTGAAATATTTCTCATCTAATATCCCCTAAATTATTACAACAAAATATTGATTTGTAGCAAACTATAAAGAATATCATTATGTTACACACCATACAGTTGCATGGGTTGGTTGAAACATTTTAGGCTTTTGCACTGAAAGGGAAAATTTAATGTTGGTGCTTGAAGAGCTTTATAAATCCACCGCTAAACATCTATCAAAGCAAAAGCAGGATTGGGATAGTTTTAGTAAAGATTTTTCAAAAATTTTTGATGCAAAAATGGCGCTCTACCAATCAAAGCTAGATCGTGATAATCTAGATTTTGTTGAAATGGATCAGTTAATCGCTACTACCGATAAGAAAATTTTAGAAGAATTTTTTGATAAGGAAATAGCTAAATATGGCTATATGTTTGAGGATATAGGAAAACCATTTGAGCCATTTAGGCGCACAGACATTATGAGCGATGAAGAATATAGAAAGCAAGAAGCTAGCAAGGAATTTTTATTACCCAATAATGTTTTTTATTTAATGATTACTTTTGCAGGGCTAAATGATGGCAGTTTTTTAATGCTATATTTATGGCGCGGTGAAGAACAACAAGATTTCACTGATTTAGAAAAACTAAGACTTACTTTATTTATGCGTTATTTAGCAAGTTTGATAAGAATTGATGATTGTGCAGTTGATAAGAAAGATAGTGGCTTAATTGCCTTTGGCAAAAAATATAATCTAACAGAGGCTGAAACCAATATTTTAATTGATATGCTTGCTGGAAGTTCACTAAAAATGATAGCAAAAAAGAGAAAACGCTCTTATAATACTGTGCGTTGGCATGTGCAAAATATTTTAGAAAAATGCCAAGTGAAAAACCAAAAAGATCTATTAAGCGAATTTTATGCTTTGATTAAAAATTAAACAAATACTCTTCTCATTTAACAGGGGTTATTTGCATTTTACATCATTATTATCAACTTACTCATGTAATATCTAAAACATTTGCTCTTTGTTAAATATTCTCAATTTCATAATTCTGCTTCAATAAAGTTAAGCAGACTCTACATAATTTTGGATCTATATATGGGCAAGGTCAATTTGATTATAGGGGGAATTGCGGTGTGTGGTTTTGGAGTATGAATAGTTGGTGGTAATGTCATATCCAAATACCATAGCTTTCATAGGACACACGAAAGTTATGCAAAACCTTAAGCCTAAAGACTTCGTCCTTCTTTTTCTTTACAAATGCAACTTCCGACTTCTGAGTGACAAAATCCTTCATAGACGACTAAAGAGCCCGGAATTAAATTCCGGGCTCTCCTTATAAGTCAAAATAGATTTATTTTATAATTATTTGGCAGGACCAACTTCAACAAATGTTCCATTTTTTACAACCATTTCAACAATAGTTCCGGGAACATCACCATTTTCATCAAACTCATGAGAGCCTGAAGCGCCTTCATAATTTATGTCTTTTCCGGCCTTTAGCAGTTCAACAGCCTTCTCCCACTCACCTGGCAAAATAATTTCGCCCGGAGCGCTGGCAACTGCACGAACTGCCTCACTCATACCTTCACGATCTGCCGAACCTTTGGCTTGCACTGCAAGCGCTAAAATAAAGGCAGCATCATAGGCTTGGGGAGCAAATATAGCTGTTGGATCTAATCCACCAGCCTTTGCAAGTTCTGCATAAACATCAGCACCGGCAATTTGTGGCGAACCGGGCTTAGTTGCAATCATACCTTCAACAGTTGCAGCATCAATACCGGTTAGCGCCTCATCTCCAACCATGCCATCACCACCGACAAAGGTTGTAAAATCACCACTTTCAACGGCCTGACGCAACATTGTTTGTCCAGATCCTGAAGCATAAGCCAGAATAACAAGAGTTTGCGCCCCGCTTGCTGCGAGTGAACCTAGTTCGGCGCGATAATCCGCTTTACCCTCTTCGTGACCTTCCGATGCAGCTACATTGCCGCCATTTGCGGTAAAGGCAGCCGCAAGAGAATCAGCAAAACCCTTTCCATAATCATTATTCACATAGGCAATAGCAATATCTTTAATTCCTTTGGAGAGTAAAAGACGCGCTAAAACATCACCCTGATAAGCATCAGAAGGTGCGGTTCTAAACACTAAATCATTATCTTCTAGAGCAGTTAAAGCAGGAGATGTTGAAGCAGGTGAAATCATTACCACATCACCCGGAATAGCGGCATTATTGGCCGCCGAAATAGTAGCGCCAGAGCAAAGCGCGCCAACAATTGCCACAACCTGTTCAGTATTAACCGCCTTATCGGCAGCATTTGCCGCCGCTGTCGCATCGGCGCAAGTTGTATCACCTGATACAAATGAAAGTGAACCGCCAAGAATTCCCCCTTGCGCGTTTACATGCTCGGCCGCTAATTTAGCACCATCAAAAATAGGTGGTGTCAAACTTTCAATTGGGCCGGTAAAACCGCCCAAAAAGCCAAATTTAACATTATCAGCAATGGCTGGAGCTGCAACAGAAAGTGCAACAGCTGCAACACTAAGAGCTAAAGTTTTTTTCAAAATCTGCATGATTTCCCTCTAAATATTATATTTCCAACTCAACATTATTTCCTAATATAGAAAATAATGCAATTTAGCGGGATATAATCCCGTTAAAAATAACATTGCACAAATTAATATAAAGAGTCACCCTTATTTTAGCAGCTTTATTAATTTTGTCATTTGAATTATAATTTTACCCATCTCTTGGAGTAAATTTTACCTTCCAACATGAAATTTTGCTATAATGTATTATATTAGACCGATTATCGCATATTTATTACGCATAATTTTAGCGCTATTTTTTGCCATTTTTCCATTTGTGCTGATAGCGCAAAATGATATGCAATTACCATCGGAACTTTCTAACCTTCCTTCGGCTTGCGGGGATAAACCAATTTTTATTGCGCAAACTCAGTGGCCTTCAGCGGCTATTTTGGCAAATATTCACGCACAAATTCTTACAAATAAATTTGGTTGCAAAACAGAAATTATTCCGCGCGATGCAACCAGCACAGCCTCTTCTATGGCCACTACGGGACATCCAACCATTGCCCCTGAAATGTGGATAGTGCAAATTTCGGATATATGGAATATTTCCTTAGAAAATGATATTATGCGCAAAGCCGCCCCAACCTTTAGCGGTTCCCCTTTACAGGCCTGGTTCATTCCGGACTATATTGCGCAAAATCACCCTCAATTAAAAAATATTTCGCAATTAAAGAATTATTGGCGCGTTTTTTCTCATGATGGAAAAAAGGCAAAATTTCTTTCCTGCCCTAAAGAATGGGCATGTTCTATAATTAATCGCAATATTTTAAGAGCCTATGGGCTGGATAATTATTTTACCGTAATTGAGCCCAAAAATAGATATGAGCTGGATAATATCATCGCTAGTGCCGTTTCAAGACGAGAGCCGATTTTATTTTATTATTGGCAACCTAATTCATTATTGGCACAATTTAATTTTTTACAGCTTAATATGGGAGATTATGATTTAGAAGCAATAAAATGTCTTGCACAAATTGATTGTAAAGATCCTAAACCCTCCAGCTTCCCCCCTGAACAGGTTAATATTATTTTGGCAAGCTGGATATTTTCGCAAAGTCCACAAATTGCCTCCTATTTTCAGCGTGCAACAATGCCAATAGATGAAATGAATAAATTATTAGCTTTGCAAGCTGAAGGTAAATCAATAAAAGAAGTTGCAAATTATTTTGTTTCACAGCGCGAAGAAATATGGCAAAATTGGGTAGGAAATAAATTAGAATGGAATTAAAATTGCAGTTTAGAAAACTTACAAACAGAATTAGCGTTAGCGGACAAATTGATCCGAGCAATATTGAGCAAATAAAACAATCTGGTTTTACAACAATTGTTAATAATCGTCCCGATGGCGAGGTAAATGGACAGCCATTAAATAGTGAAATTGAGAAAGAAGCCAAAAAAATGGGATTAAATTATTATTTTATTCCCTTAGGCCGAGAAGCAATAACAGAGGAAATGATAAAAAAAACCAAAGAGGCGCTCAAAGAGGAAAATGGCAATATTCTTTGTTTTTGTCGCACAGGCACCCGCTCTACCAATTTATGGGCGCTTTCTCAAATTGGGGAAATGGATAGGGACGAAATTATTGAAAGAGCAAAAAATGCTGGCTACGATCTGAGCCATCTTGCTCCATTATTTGAATAATTGGTAGGCCAGACTAAGTATAATTGGGTATCGGATTTACTGAAATTATGATTTATTTAATTTGCAACTTTGCTGATTATTGCAGAATAATGGAGACCAACAATTATGCCAATTAAAAAAATTCTTGTTGCCAACCGTTCTGAAATTGCCATTCGCATTTTTCGCGCCGCAAATGAATTAAATCTAAAAACGGTTGCGGTATTTGCAAATGAAGATAAATTGGCATTACACCGTTTTAAGGCAGATGAATCTTATCTTATCGGCGAAGGTCTTGGGCCGGTTGAGGCCTATTTACAAATTGATGAATATATCCGCATTGCCAAATTAAGTGGAGCCGATGCTATCCATCCAGGATATGGCCTGTTAAGTGAAAGCCCCGAATTTGTTGAAGCCTGCGAAAGGGAAGGAATTATTTTTATCGGCCCAACGGCTAAGACAATGCGCGATCTTGGCAATAAAGTGGCGGCGCGCAATATGGCCATAAAATCCAATGTACCGGTGGTTCCTGCAACAGATCCATTACCTAAAAATATGGATGAGGTTAAAAAAATGGCAGCCAAAATTGGCTATCCATTAATGCTTAAAGCCTCTTGGGGTGGTGGTGGTCGCGGCATGCGGCGAATAAATAATGAAGATGAATTATTGCGCGAGGTGCCAGAAGGCAGGCGCGAAGCAAGGGCGGCATTTGGCAAAGATGAAATGTATTTGGAAAAACTCATTGAGCAGGCGCGCCATGTTGAAGTGCAATTATTGGGCGATAATTATGGTAATTTAGTGCATTTATTTGAGCGCGATTGCTCGGTGCAAAGGCGCAATCAAAAGGTAATTGAACGCGCTCCTGCTCCCTATCTTGATGATAAAACCCGCAAAGAACTAACTGAAGCGGCCCTACGATTAGGCAAAGCAGCCAATTATCGCTGCGCGGGCACTGTTGAATTTTTAATGGATGCAAAAACTAATGAATTTTATTTTATTGAGGTAAATCCGCGAATTCAGGTTGAACATACAGTAACCGAAGAAGTTACAGGCATTGATATTGTCAAAGCGCAAATTCATATTATGGATGGTGAAAAAATTGGCACAAAGTCAAGCGGTGTTCCAAAGCAAGAGCAAATAAAGCTTAATGGGCACGCTATACAATGCCGTATAACAACCGAAGATCCAGAACAAAATTTTATCCCCGATTATGGACGTATTACCGCCTATCGCGGGGCGACTGGATTTGGGGTGCGTCTTGATGGGGGGACGGCCTATTCCGGAGCGGTGATTACTCGCTATTATGATCCCTTGCTGGAAAAACTTACCTGCTGGGCGCCGGATCCGGATGAGGCCATTGCACGTATGGACAGGGCTTTAAGAGAATTTCGTATTCGTGGGGTGGCAACTAATCTGACTTTTCTAGAAAATATTATTGGGCACGAAAAATTCCGCAATAATTCATATACGACAAGATTTTTAGATAATACTCCAGAACTTTTTAACATTCCAAAGCGCAAAGATAGGGCAACCAAATTATTAACCTACATTGCCGATGTTTCCATTAATGGGCACCCGGAAGTTAAAAATAGACCAAAACCAAAGCCAGATAGCCTAAAACCAATAGTGCCAAAATTTAGTGCCAAAGAACCACTTACAGGAACCAGGCAGATTTTACAGCAAAAGGGGGCAAAAGGCCTTGCTAAATGGGTCAAAGAGCAAAAGCAGGTTTTATTTACCGATACTTCAATGCGTGATGCGCACCAGTCTCTATTAGCAACACGTATGCGCACCTATGATATTGCTGCTATTGCCGATGCCTACGCAAAGGGCATACCCAATTTATTTTCGCTTGAATGTTGGGGGGGAGCAACTTTTGACGTTGCAATGCGCTTTCTTAATGAAGATCCTTGGGAGCGTCTGGCAAAAGTGCGCGATGGAGCGCCAAATATATTAACGCAAATGCTGCTGCGCGGCTCAAATGCGGTAGGATATACAAATTATGCCGACAATGTCGTAAGATTTTTTGTTGAACAAGCAGCAAAGGGCGGGGTGGATCTTTTCCGTGTATTTGACTGCCTTAACTGGGTTGAAAATATGCGCATTGCTATGGATGCGATAATTGAAAGCGGCAAAATTTGCGAAGGAGTAGTTTGCTATACGGGTGATATGCTGGCAGAAAATGCCACCACATATAATCTTAAATATTATGTCAATATGGCCAAAGAACTAGAAAAAGCCGGTGCGCATATTTTAGGCATAAAGGATATGGCGGGACTATTAAAACCAGAAGCGGCAAAAAAACTTATTTCCACATTAAAACAAGAAATATCCATGCCTATCCACCTACATACGCATGATACATCTGGCGCTAGTGCCGCGACTATTTTGGCCGCATGTGAAGCGGGAGTTGATATTGTTGATGCGGCAATGGACGCATTATCCGGCACTACTTCCCAACCATGTTTAGGCTCACTAGTTGCCGCATTAAAAGATACTGAACGCGATCCTGGCTTTGACGCTGGAATAATCAGAGAAATTTCATTTTACTGGGAGGGTGTGCGCAATCAATATAGCGCATTTGAAAGCGATTTACGTTTTGGCGCTTCTGAAGTTTATTTACACGAAATGCCCGGCGGACAATTTACCAATCTAAAAGAGCAAGCGCGCTCTTTAGGCCTTGAGAGCCGCTGGCATGAGGTGGCCAAAACCTATGCTGACGTAAATCAAATGTTTGGCGATATTGTCAAAGTTACCCCCTCTTCAAAAGTAGTTGGTGATATGGCGCTAATGATGGTTTCTTCTGGCTTAAGCCGGGAAGATGTTGAAGATGAGAATGTTGAAATATCCTTCCCTGATTCTGTTGTAGGTTTTTTTAGGGGTGAACTTGGCCAACCACCAAATGGTTTTCCTTTCAGCCTGCAACAAAAAGTGCTAAAAGGTAAATTGCCGCTCACAACACGCGCTGGCGCTGAAATTTTACCGGTAGATATTGAAGAAAAAAGAAAAGAAATAAGCGCCGAATTGGGTCAGGAAATTGATGATTTCCAACTCGCCTCATATTTAATCTATCCAAAAGTCTTTACTGATTTTATGCGCGCTCAGGCGGTTTATGGGCCAGTTTCGGTTCTTGAGACTCCAACCTATTTTTATGGCTTACAATCGGGCGAAGAAATAATGGCCGATTTGGATAAGGGAGTGACTTTGGTTATTAGAATGCTTGGTCATTCCGAAACCAATGAAAAGGGGCAGGTTAGGGTATTTTTTGAACTTAACGGGCAGCCCCGCTCAATCTGGGTTCCTGATAGATCTAAATCCAGTGAGATTATCGTTAGAGCCAAAGCAGAAGAAGGAAATGACAAACAAATTGGCGCACCAATGCCTGGTGTTATTTCAACCATAGCGGTTGAAAAGGGACAACAGGTTAAGGAGGGCGATATATTATTATCGATTGAAGCGATGAAAATGGAAACAGCAATCCATGCGCAAAGCGATGGGACTATAGCGGAAGTTTTGGTCAATATTGGCGATCAGATTGATGCAAAAGATTTATTAATCAGGTTTGAATAGTTTGTCCTTTGTGAAGAATTTTATTGATATTTGCGAAAGTCGAAAGGATAAATCGCAAAAATATCCATATAAAATTGCATAGTTCACGGCCGACGAGGTAAAATCTTGCAATATTAAATGTTCAATAAGAGTAAAATATCAAGAAATATCAACATGCTAAGATTCTCCACGGAGGACTATTGACGCGGCCTAAATTTTTTTGCTCACTTCAGCAAAATAGGGAATTGCCGGTTGAGCGCCATATTTTGTGCAAGCTATAGAGCCGGCAATAGAAGCTATTTTTAACGTCTCTCCCATTTGCTCGCCCCTTTCAATCATAGCGGCAAAATAGCCGCAAAAACTATCACCCGCTCCAACACAGTCAATAGCGTCAATTTTTAAGGCATCAGCCCGATAAATATCACCCCCTCCACTAGCAGCAACAGAGCCCCTCTCCCCCAAAGTAACAATTATTGTCTGCTTATTTTTTCTTGCCAAAATTTGTAATTTTTCTTCAAGATTAATAAAAATATCCTCCGGCTTAATATTTAACAAAGAAGCAAATTCACTCTCATTTGCAATAATAATATCGGCTAATGGGGCAAATAAATTTGTTTCCTTTATAAATGGAGCAATATTTAATATTGACATTATTCCCCTTTTTTTACTCTCAATAAGAGCTGTTTTTATGGTTTGAGCGGGGATTTCCTGCACCAATAATAATATATCATCTTTAGACATTTGCTCTATTGTTTTTTTGGCAATTTGTGGTGATATTAGCGAATTTGCGCCGGGAATAATAATTATTGAATTTTCGCCATTTTTTGCCAAATTTATTGTTGCAATGCCGGTATTTTCATCAACTTTACTAATATTAGTTAAATCTATATTTTCTTCTTTAAGCCATTTTAGTGCCTTTTCTGCGTAAGAATCATTTCCCACCGCCCCAATCATTTTTACCGCTGCTCCTGCCCGTTTCGCAGCCAAAGCCTGATTTGCCCCCTTCCCCCCGGAACTAGAGCTAAATTTATTGCCAATAACAGTTTCCCCTACTAAAGGAAGGCGTTGACAGGAACTAACTAAATCAAGATTAATTGAGCCAATTACATAAATCATTTATTTTGCTCTAATTTATAAATATTGCCATTTAGGGATAAAATATAAATTTCCTCAAAACCATCAACCCCGAAGCTTGAGAGAGAATCAACCCGACTAAGCATTTCTGACCAATCTTGCTCGTTACTTACTTTATCACCCTACTATTTTCAAATTATAAAATTGGAAATATTAGGAATTTCATCTCTCTTCTCCTATAGTATAAATCCATATTTTTAATCTAAATTTTTTGGTATAAGCTTCCAGTGTAACTAATTGAGCAAATATTTTATTTTGGCTTAAAATAAAATACAGGATGTATGGAACGCTAATTCTTTTTGCCTTTTATAGAGAAAATACTTGCTTAATTTTGCATATATATGCAACCTGGTTACAATATTTATTCGTGATAAATGATAATTGGAGGTGGCAGTATGGCTCATATTGTAGTTCTAGGTGCCGGGCTTAGCGGGACGATAATGGCATATGAAGTAAAAGAACAATTGCGCAAGGAAGATAGTGTCACAGTTATTGCGAAAGATTCCAAATACCATTTTGTTCCTTCAAATCCCTGGGTTGCGGTTAATTGGCGAAAAAGAAAAGATATTGAAATAGATCTAAGACCAACAATGGACAAAAAGAAAATTGGTTTCATCGCTTCGGCAGCTGTAAAATTATCACCAAAAGAGAATATGATTAAACTAGCCGACGGGCAGAGTATAAATTATGATTTTTTGATTATTGCAACAGGTCCTGAATTGGCATTTGATGAAATAGAGGGGCTTGGTCCGGATGGATTTACCCAGTCTGTTTGCCATGTGGATCATGCAGTATTAGCAGGTCAAGCATTTGAAGATTTTTGCAAAGATCCTGGTCCCATAATAATAGGGGCGGTGCAGGGGGCGTCCTGTTTTGGACCAGCATATGAATTTATGTTTATTTTGGAAACAGAGTTAAGAAAAAGGAAAATTCGCGATAAAGTTCCAATTACCTACGTGACTTCAGAACCATATATTGGCCATTTGGGGCTTGATGGTGTGGGAGACACAAAGGGACTTTTAGAAAGCGCTATGCGCGATAAACATATTAAGTGGATGACAAATTCAAAGATCCAGAAAATTGAAAAAGACATGATGCATGTTGAAACAATTGGCAAGGATGGAACAGTTAAAAAAACAACAAAATTGCCGTTCAAATTCTCAATGATGCTACCTGCCTTTAGAGGTATTGATCCATTAATGGGGATTGACGGGTTAGTAAATCCGCGTGGATTTGTTATTGTTGATGAATATCAAAGAAACCCCACTTTCAAGAATATTTTTGCGGTTGGTGTTTGTATCGCCATTCCTCCAGTTGGGGCAACGCCAGTTCCTGTAGGCGTGCCAAAAACCGGTTTTATGATAGAATCAATGGTTACAGCTACCGCCCATAATATTGGTCAGTTGGTTCGCCAAGAAGAACCATCTCACAAGGGAACATGGAACGCATTTTGCTTGGCCGATTTTGGCGATGGGGGTATTGCCTTTATTGCCCAACCACAAATTCCACCCAGAAATGTCAATTGGTCATCTTCAGGGAAATGGGTACATATTGCTAAAGTTGGGTTTGAAAAATATTTTATACGCAAAATGAAATCCGGCAAATCAGAACCATTTTACGAGAAGGCAGCTATGAAATTACTTGGGCTTAACAAGCTGAAAGAAATATCAAAAGATGGTTGATATTTAACTGTTCAATAATATTAGCCAGTCTTTTATCATATTTACTTAACATTGTTAGCGAGATAAATTTCTCGCTAGATGGTTTGGGCAAGCAGTTTAATTTGATAAAGCGAGCAACTACAAAATAGTAGGATAAAGATTGATTGACCAGTTATATAAATTATTTATTTTGCTCTAATTTATAAATATTGCCATTTAGAGATAAAATATAAATTTCTCCAAAACCATCGACCCCGAAACTTGAGAGAGAATCAACCCGACCAAGCATTTCTGACCAATCTCGCTCGTTACTTACTTTAGAATTTTCATATTTAAGGCTAAATATTTTCCCCGAACAAAAATCACCATAAAAATAATGTCCATTAAGTTCGGGAAATTTTTCCCCGCGATAAACATAGCCGCCAATAATTGCGCAACCTTCCTTTGTCGGATAGGTTTTGATTGGCCAAATTAGATCTTTTTCTTTGCATAATTTGTCAAATAAACATTGATTGCCCTCTGCTAAGGGCCAACCCAAATTTGCTCCGCTTGAAGCCGCACCCGCCTCTAATACATTAATTTCTTCTTCTGCCTCCTGTCCAACATCGGCTAAATAAAGTAAATCCCCATCAAAAGAAAAACGCCATACATTGCGTAGACCATATATCCAGCTTTCTGGCGCTAGACCATTTGGAAAAGGATTATCGTCAGGAATAGAAAATGGGGGAGCTTCCTTATCATAATTTATTGCAATACGAATAATTGTTCCAAGCGCACTATCAAAATTTTGCCCATTACCATAATTATCATTAGCCCCCCCGCCATCGCCAAAACTGGCATATAAATATCCGTTATTATCAAAAGCAATCATGCCCCCATTATGATTATAGGCCGGTTGAGAAAGAGTATAAATTAAACGAGCGGACGATTTATCAAAAATATTTTTTTCTTTATCAAAGCGATATTCTTCAATTATGCTTGTCAAATTGCCCATAGTATAGGAGAGATATGCCAAACCATTTTTGTTAAAATCAGGATGAAGAGCAAAACCCAATAGGCCTGCCTCGCCCCTATGGGTAACTTTTTTGCTAATATCAAGAACCTTTGTTAATTTATCATCATTGAGAGAAAAAATAACTCCATCCTGCTGCACTATAAATATTAATTTTTCTCTCTTAGGTGCGCTTAAAAAAATGGGTGAATTAAGGTTTTTTACTATAAGTGAAAGTCTAAACTCATTATTTTGAGCATTAGAGGGCGCTATGGTGAAAATACTAACAATCAGCAAAAGAAAAAATATAAATAGACTTAAGTTTTTTTCATTCTTCATAATAATCATAATAATAGGCTATAATTAGATTTTTATTTGTCAAAATTGATAATTTCTAACATTAATATGTAATATGTAATATGTAACTAGCAAAAATGGCTAGTAAATTTTTTCAACCATATAGGGGCCACCTCCAACAGAATATTTAGCCGAAAATAGACAATATTTATCAATGGTAAATGAAAGTGAATTGGTAAAATTATTATGAGCTAAAAATTGTGCTATATTCTTATTTTGCTGGTTTTGTTGGTTTCTTCGTTCGGGACTATTTTTTACATTTTTAATTTTAGATGGTTTCTTAAAACGAGCCAAAGTAATATGGGGAATATATTTCCTATTATCCATTTTGATTCCCAAAAGATTAAGCTGATATTGCTGACGATTTCTAAGATTAGTTAATGCCTCATTTTCTTTTATTTTGGCAATAAGTGCATGTGGTTTTTTATGCCCAAATATATCTAAACGTTCAATTTCTATTTTTATTGGCTGCTCAATTCTTATATTATTCAACGCCAGCATTATTTGCTCGGCTAAAATATTATCAACATCGCCAATAAAGCAAATTGTTATATGAAAATCTCGTTCCTCTATAAGGCGAGCATTTGTCAAACCAATTTGCTTTTGCGAAAGAATTGACGCAATATTTTTTGGAATTTTTATGCCGGTAAATAGTCTAATCATTGGTTGTTGTCCTAAATTTTATCTATTTGGGGGTATTTTTTTTAGAAAATTTATTCTAAAATCTTGAAATTGTCACATATGATAGTCATATTAGCAAGGAAACTTATTTGTAGCTAAAGGAGAAAAAATGGCACAATTTGATCGACAGGATCTAAGAACACAGGCTAGCTCAGTCGGGGTAATTGATGAGGGCTTACGCTCTTATATGCTTAAAGTATATAATTATATGGGTTTGGGGCTAGCGCTCACAGGGGTGGTTGCTTATTTATTTTTTAGATATTCAACTTCAAATGAGGCGGTTTTCAGCGCAGTATATCAAAGTCCGCTAATGTGGCTTATAGCGCTTTCACCATTGGCCTTTATTCTGGTTTTATCTTTTGGCATAAATAAAATGAGCGCAGCTACTGCACAGCTAGTCTTTTGGGCTTTTGCAACATCTATGGGGCTGTCTCTTTCCTCAATTTTCATCACATATACCGGAACATCAATTGCGCGCGTATTTTTCATCACCGCCGCAACCTTTGGGGCGATGAGCCTTTATGGCTATACGACAAGGCGTGATCTTACAAATTGGGGATCGTTTTTATTTATGGGTCTTATCGGCATTATTATTGCTATGCTGGTCAATATATTTATGCAATCATCAGCCTTAGCCTTTGCCATCTCTGTTATTGGGGTTTTGGTATTTGTCGGTCTGACCGCATATGATACGCAAAAAATTAAAGAAGAATATTATGAAGGCGATGGAGCAGAAATAATGGGCAAAAAAGCTATTATGGGTGCTTTAAGGCTCTATCTAGACTTTATCAATCTGTTCTTGATGTTGTTGCGTCTATTTGGCAACAGAGAATAATTAATTATTCCATATATTAATAAAACCGCATTTTTGCTATTCGCAAATTTGCGGTTTTTATTATTATTTCCTCAAAAAATAAACCCCTAATTTTGCTAATTTTCTAATCTACATTTGCCGCGAATTTAGCAATTTTTGGATTAGAATAGTCTGTAAGGTATGATTATAAGATTCACATTAAGCCCACCCATCAGCGGGAATTAACTTATTTAACATTAAATGCAATATTGATTATAATCAATTAATTGATTCCGCTGAATTTAGGAAATTATAGTGATGCAAAAGGCTAGTTTACACAATTTTGATAGCGAATATATAGATTCCATCTATAAAATTTATTCATATTATGTAGAAAATTCAGTAGTAACTTTTGACATAAAGGCGCCAAGCAAAGAGAAGATTAAAGAAAAATTTTTGGCAATAGCAGAAAAGAAACACCCAATAATTATCGCAAAAACAGATGAAAAAATCGTTGGTTTTGCTTATGCCTCAACCTATCGTCCGCGCCCAGCCTATAGATTTAGTTGTGAAAATGCTATTTATGTTGATAAAAATATGCTCGGGCAAAAAATAGGCAGTCTCTTATTAGCTGAATTAATAGAGCGCGCTAGGCAATTTGGCTTCAAACAAATGATTGCAATCATCACTAAGGGAACAGAATCATCAATTGCTCTACATAAAAAATTTGGCTTTGTAATTAGAGGAGAATTTCCAAAATTGGGATATAAGTTCGGCAAATGGCACGATATTGTGCATATGCAGAGGGAATTATGAAATATTTCATAAAATGCTAATAAAAAGTCGCTTTTAGAACACAATTTTTCCAAATTAACGTCAAAATAACATATTAACCTGCCTCCCATTGCCACGAGTACTCAGAGTCGGGATAGATCGAGCCCCCAAACCACGAAGTCCCGACTTTGGCTGACCCGAAAAATGGGGGCTGGCTTATTCGTGAAGCACCCATCGGGTCTAGGGCAATTTTGACGCTCTCGTGTTCTTGCCAGCACGGGAGCGTTTTATCAGGCCGCCATTGCTTTTAATATTTCTTTTTTCAAAATGTCAATCTTATTATAATGCGCTATCTTACGAGAGAAACCGCACCAAAAATACGACCCGGTAGTGAATTAATATCCTCCTGCACTATAATTACTATTCCATCATCTTTGGGGTGAAAAATTTCTGCCATAGGCAATTTAATAGTTAGGCCGCTCTTTGGGTTCCACATGCCCAACGCTCTTCTATCATTTACTATATTGGAATATGTAAGAATTTTTCCTGAATTTTCCCCTTTGGATATTTTTACTTTTCTGTTTGAACTGAAATTAACCAGCCAAATCATGGCTTCAGATAGGGATTCATCAGCTGGAATAGAAATTTTCAAATATTCATCATCATATTTTAGCTCTATTGGAACAAATAAATGAGCATTTGCAAGAATTTTTTCTATTTTCTCGGCTCTAGAGCCCACTACATCTATTGAACCATTAATTATGAGTTGAGGAGTATAAACATGACGAGCCTTTTGCACTTTGGCATATGCTATTTGCAGTTCAGAATTTTCCCTTGAAGCAAAACTGTCCTTCCAGCCAATATAGTCCCAATAATCAACATGATAGGCAAGGGCGATAATATCATCTCTCTTACCCAACTTTGCTAATAAAGCGTCGGCAGCAGGCGAAGAAGAGCAGCCCTGAGAAGTAAATAGTTCAAGCACGGCAATGGGAGAACTCTTCAGCTTGGCCGCAAAGGCTGACCCTATGAGAGCGTTGGCAAAGAAAAATGCAAAAAACGCCGTTCTTAAAAAAGAAGCAAGTGAAATATTCATGAATATTAATATAAAACAAATTTTGCTAAAAAAGCCAGTAACTCTTGGGTGAATATCGCTCTTTAACAATATCCACCCGCGAACTATCCAGCAAGAGAATGTTCTTAATAGCAAACTACTCCCGAAAATAATAGTTTACGGGCGCAGAAATAGTCTAAGAAACCAGCTTTCTGAGCACATAATGTAAAATTCCCCCATTCTTATAATATTCAAGTTCATTTTCCGTATCAATTCTACAAATTGTCTCAATTTCTTTTTCACTTTTATCGGCATAGGTAATTTTTACCTTTAATTTAGCGCGCGGGGTAATATTAGCAATATTTTCTATATTAATTTGCTCTTCTCCCGTAAGGCCAAGTTTCTTCCAGCTTTGTCCATCGGTAAATTGTAATGGTAAGACTCCCATGCCAATAAGATTTGAGCGGTGAATACGCTCAAAACTCTCTACAATAACCGCCCTAACCCCTAATAAACGCGTGCCCTTTGCAGCCCAATCACGCGAAGAGCCCGTGCCATATTCTTTGCCGGCAAAAACCACCAGAGGAATAGATTTTTGCATATAGGCCATTGCTGCGTCATAAATAGACATTTTCGTGCCATCAGGCCCCTTTGTAACGCCCCCTTCAGTGCCGGGAAGAATATAGTTTTTAATACGAATATTGGCAAAAGTTCCCCGCATCATAATTTCATGATTGCCCCGCCTTGAGCCATAAGAATTAAAATCTTTTGGCGCTACTTGTCGCTCAATTAAATATTTTCCGGCCGGACTGTCTTTTTTGAACGAGCCGGCAGGTGAAATATGATCCGTTGTTACCGAATCACCAAATAATCCTAAAATTCTAGCATTTATAATGTCCTCAACAGGCTTTGGCTCAATGGAAAAATCTGCAAAATATGGCGGATTTTGCACATAGGTTGAAGATGAATTCCACTGATATGTTTCAGAATGGGTTATGGCAATATTTTGCCAATGTTCATCGCCCTTAAATACGTCGCGATAGCGCTCCTTGAACATATCACGCGTGATTGAACCTCTTACAGCATTTGCTATTTCTTCATTTGAAGGCCAAATATCTTGCAGATAAACGGGATTATTATCTTTATCATAGCCAAGTGGTTCGCTGGTTAAATCCACATTAAGAGAGCCGGCAATGGCGTAAGCAACCACCAATGGCGGTGAAGCAAGATAATTAGCCTTTATATCCGGACTTATGCGCCCCTCAAAATTTCTATTTCCTGAAAGAACAGAACAGGCAACGAGATCTTCTCTTTTTATAGCATCAGAAATTGCTAGCGGTAATGGACCCGAATTACCAATACAGGTAGTGCAACCATATCCAACCAGATCAAAACCCATTGCATTTAGATCATCTTGCAAACCAGCGGCATTTAGATATTCGCTGACAACTTGTGAACCCGGTGCCAATGAGGTTTTCACCCAAGGTTTAACACTAAGCCCCCTTTGGCGGGCATTGCGCGCTAATAGGCCAGCTGCAATCATAACTGAAGGGTTTGACGTATTAGTGCAGGAAGTAATTGCGGCAATGGCAATATCGCCATGTGTAAGAGTATAATTCTCTCCTTCTACTTTAGCTTTTGGACTATCTTGCTTATTAAATTCTTCTATTAATATTTTGGCAAATTTTTCTTTTGCCTTGCTTAAATCAACCCTATCTTGAGGGCGTTTGGGACCAGATATAGAAGGAACAACCTTTGTCAAATCCAATTCAATTATGTCTGTAAAAAGTGGATCCTCACTATTTTTATCGCGATAAAGACCCTGCTCCTGCGCATAGGCCTTTACTAAGGCGACCCTATCTTCGTCGCGCCCAGTTGTTCTAAGATAGGCAATACTATCCTCATCTATTGGGAAAAAGCCGCAAGTAGCACCATATTCGGGAGCCATATTGGAAATTGTTGCCTGATCTTCGAGAGTTAAATTATCAAGCCCATCGCCGTAAAATTCAACAAATTTACCAACAACACCTTTTTTACGCAACATTTCTACAATTGTAAGAACAAGATCTGTTGCGGTAATTCCCTCATTTAATTTACCAGATAGCTTAAAGCCTATTATTTCGGGAATAAGCATAGTAATGGGCTGTCCCAGCATAGCAGCTTCGGCCTCAATTCCACCAACACCCCAGCCAAGCACCGAAAGAGCATTAACCATTGTTGTATGACTGTCGGTGCCAACTAAACTATCGGGAAAAGCAATATTTTGCCCATTTTGTTCAGAAGTCCAAACAGTTTGCGCGAGATATTCTAAATTAACCTGATGGCAAATACCCGTTCCCGGCGGAACAACAGAAAAATTATCAAACGCCTCCTGCCCCCAGCGCAAAAATTCATAACGTTCACCATTACGCGCATATTCAAGTTCAACATTTTGCTTAAATGCGTCTAAAGTGCCAAATTTATCAACCATGACTGAATGATCAATTACCAAATCCACTGGCACTTGCGGATTTATTTTTTGTGGATCAGCACCCAATCTAGCACTAGCATCACGCATTGCAGCCAAATCTACAACTGCCGGAACGCCGGTAAAATCCTGCATTAAGACCCTAGCAGGACGAAATGAAATTTCATGGTTTGAAGAGCGAGTTTTCAACCAATTAGCAACGGCTTCAATATCCTTTTTACTAACAGTAATATTATCTTCAAACCTTAAGAGATTTTCTAATACCACCTTCATGGAATAGGGAAGTTTAGAAATACCCGCTAGGCCATTTTTTTCCGCTTCTTTTAGCGAATAATAAACATATTCTTTTCCATTCACTTGCAGAATTTTGCGGCATTTGAAACTATCAATAGATTGATTTTGCATGTTGAAAACCTTTTTAGTAAAACAGAATCATTATATCTGCCTGCCTTATAGTGCAATTTTGCTATAATAATCAAATATAGTGTGATAAATAATTATTTGCGCAAAATAAATTACTAAAATAAGCTAGTTGCTAATTTTACCAACATAGTTTTAAGTGTATATATTCCGGTGAATTAAGTAGTAAAATTTCATGCAACAGCAACAACAGCAATTAAGAGTAAATAATTTATCGCTTGAGCGCTCCGGCAGACAAATATTAAGTGACATTAATTTCGCCCTTAAAGAAGGAGAAGCCCTATTATTACGCGGCGATAATGGAGTTGGCAAAACTTCCCTTTTAATGTCAATTGCCGGATATTTACATATTAATAGCGGGGAGATTGAGTGGGAAATTAAGCGTGATACAAAAAGGGAGGAAGGGGAGGAATGGGGGGAAGAAGAAGAAAATCTTTTGATAAAAAATTTACATTTTATCGGTCACCAACAAGCGATAAAACCCCATTTAACCTTAGAAGAAAATCTCTTATTTTGGTGCCAACTTTATGGGGGTGAAGAAAAATGGGTGCAAGAAGCCTTAATAAGGGTCGGCCTAGCTAATGCCATTTCCTACCAGGCCGCATTGCTCTCGGCGGGACAAAGCAAAAGATTATCCTTAGCGCGCCTTCTGGTAGCCAATCGGCCTATATGGCTTCTTGATGAGCCAAGTTCAGCGCTTGATAAAAATGGTGATAAATTAGTTGCTGATCTGATTGATGAACATCTTGATGGGGGCGGAATTGCCATTATTGCAACCCATCTTAACATTGAACTCAAAAATAAAAAACGAATAAAAACCCTAATGTTAAAGGCGATTTGATGAGAGTTTTTTTGGCAATAATAAAGCGCGATATAAAATTAGCCGCTCACTCAATTGGCGATATGCTAACCTTAATTTTATTTTTTATTATGGTTGGAGTATTGGTGCCAATAGCTATTGGACCTGATAAGGAGTTTTTGGCCAATATTGCGCCAGGAATTATGTGGATTGCGGCCTTTTTATCTTCTTTATTGGCGCTTGATAGAATTTTTCGCCCCGACCATGAAGACGGGTCTTTATTAGCAATGCGCCATAGTGCAATTTCTTTTGAACTGATTATTTTTGCCAAATTAATCGCCCATTGGATAAGCGCTATTTTGCCCCTAATATTAGCAACCCCTATGATGGCGCTAATGTTAAATATGGATATGCGTAATTTTATTAATAGTGTAATTTCCCTAATTGTTGGCACCCCAGCGCTTATTGCTTTTGGCGCGGTGGGGGCAGCAATTACCGTCTCACTTAAACGCGGAGGATTAATTGCCCCCGTATTAATTCTGCCCCTATCTTTGCCTATTTTAATTTTTGGCGTTTCTTCAATTAAAATAAATGTTGGAGCGGGAACACAAGAGGCAGCCTTGCTAATTTTAGCTGCAATATCTTTAATTGCAGTCAGTTTAACTCCCTTTGCAACAGCGCTTGCCCTTAGGTTAACTCAGGAGTAAATAATTAATATGAGCGCAAAATCAGAATGGATTGTCAAATGAACAAAATTAAGCAAATAGCCCCAGTCAAAAAAATGAATTGGTTTGATAAAATTGCCCATCCGGGACAATTTTTAATATGGTCACGCTATTTAATTTTGCCCCTGATAATAATAACAATCACCACATTTATTATTGGCTTATGGTATGCTTTTTTTAATTCGCCAGAAGATTACCAAATGGGCAATACGGTGCGAATAATGTATATTCATGTGCCAACCGCCTGGCTTAGCCAATTTATTTACGTAATGATGGCGATTTCTAGCATTGGCTCTTTAGTTTGGCGCCATCCTTTAGCCGATGTTGCAATGAAGGTAGCCGCCCCGCTTGGAGCCACATTTACCGCAATGGCGCTTTTTACAGGTGCATTGTGGGGTAGGCCAACTTGGGGCACCTATTGGGAGTGGGACGGGCGCATGACCTCCACCCTTATATTATTATTGATGTATTTAGGACTTATTGCTCTTTGGCGCTCATTTGATGACCAATTACGTGCAGCCAAATTAGTTGCCATAATTACTTTAGTAGGAGTAATTAATATTCCAATAATTAAATTTTCGGTTGATTGGTGGAATACATTACACCAGCCAAGCATAATAAGTTCAAAGGGAATTTCTATGCCGCCAGAAATTTACACCCCCCTATTTATAATGTTATTTGCTTTTACTATGCTCTTTATACTCCTACAAACAAACGCCATGCGCACTGAAATTATCCGCCGCAAGGCTGATCGTTTAATGCGCAAAAAAATAAATAAAAATAGCGGAGCAAAAAATAATGTTTAATTCAATTTTAGAAGCACCTATTGAAGCACTTGGACCTCACGCAATTTTTATTTTGATTGCTTATGGCGGTGTGGCTATTGTCACTTTGGCACTGATAATTTTTAATATTTTAGCCTATCAAAAACAAAAAAGCCGCCTTAATAGGCTTAAAAATAATAATGAAAATACCAATCTAATTTGAATATGGTATAAGGGTAAGAAGTAAAATAGGATAATAGAGCTAATGGCGAAAATAGTGAGCTAGTGGTAAAATAGCGAAAATTGTGTGCTAATAGTAAAATATAGCAAAAATGGCAAAAGCTAAGAAAGATAGAAAATGAAAAGAATCATATTATTTGCCTTACCGCTAATATTGTTAATTGGGCTATTGGTAATATTTGCCACTAATATAGATCGCGATGCCAGCTATGTTCCCTCAGTTTTAATCAATAGGCCCGTTCCCGAATTTACCCTGCCACCGGTTGAAAATTTAGTGCTTGATGGTAAGGTGATAGAAAGTTTCACGCGCGATGATTTATTCGGTCAGGTAAGTGTTGTAAATGTTTTTGCTTCCTGGTGTGCGCCTTGCCGGCAGGAGCACCCATTTTTAATGGAATTGGCAGCTATGGGTGAGGTAAAAATTTACGGCATAAATCAAAAAGATGCACCAGAAAATGCACGCGCATTTTTGGAAGAATTGGGCAATCCATATGATAAAATTGGCGCTGATAGTGGGCGCGTCTCCATTGAATGGGGAATTTATGGTATTCCCGAGACTTTTGTAATAAATAAAGATGGAATAATTACCTATAAACATGTTGGCCCATTTACGCGCGAAACTTTTGAAAATTCACTTTTACCGGCGATTAGGGCGGCAAAATCGGCAGAATAATATTAAAATATTGCGCGATTTTCATTGACACTGTCATAAATAAGCCTATATAAGCCACCCTGTTTATCTATTAGATGAATTGAGCAACTAGCATATGCTAAGACATATGCGGTCACCACCTAACAGCGCGTTGCGCCCTTAGGTGCTTTTGCGGTTGTTCATAATTATATTGTTTATTTTAGAAGTTTAGCTAATTATAGTTAGATAATATGGTTAGTTAATCTTAGGAAAGAAATGTTTGATAATTTAAGCTCACGATTGGGCGATATTTTTAAGGGACTAACAAGGCGCGGCACGTTGAGTGAAAGCGATATTAAGCTCGCTATGCGCGAAGTTCGCCGTGCCTTGATTGAGGCTGACGTATCCCTTGAAGTGGTTAAAGCCTTTATAACACAGCTTAGCGAAAGAGCTGTTGGGGTAGAAGTTACTAAATCTGTTACGCCCGGACAACAAATTATCAAGCTAGTGCATGATGAATTAGTTCGTATTTTGGGTAGTGAGGCCACCCCCGTTTCCCTTCAAGCAACACCTCCCGTTACAATTTTTATGGTTGGTTTACAAGGTTCGGGTAAAACCACCACCAGCGCTAAAATAGCTAAAAGATTTAAGGAAAAACAAAGAAAAAAGGTTCTTTTAGCCTCCCTTGACACGCGCCGCCCGGCAGCACAGGAACAGTTAAAAATATTAGCAGAACAAATTGGCGTTGATAGTTTAGAAATTATTCCCGGCCAAGATCCGATTAAAATAGCAAAACGCGCTCTTAAAGAAGCAAAATTAGGCGGCTATGATATTTTAATGCTTGATAGTGCCGGGCGCACTCATATTGATGAAGAAATGATGGCAGAAACTGCCAAAATTAAAGAAATTACCAACCCGCATGAAATTTTGCTAGTTGCCGATGCGCTTACCGGGCAAGATGCGGTTAATTTAGCGCGTTCATTTGATGAAAGGGTTGATATTTCTGGTATTGTTCTAACCAGAATTGATGGCGATGGGCGTGGGGGGGCTGCCCTTTCTATGCGTGCTGCCACTGGCAAGCCTATTAAACTACTCGGGGTTGGCGAAAAATTAGACGCGCTTGAGGATTTTTATCCAAAGCGCATTGCCGATAGAATTTTAGATAAGGGCGATATTGTTTCATTAGTTGAAAAGGCGGCTGAAACTGTTTCAAATGAACAAGCTGCTAAAATGGCTAAAAAGATGAAAAAGGGCATTTTTGACCTTAATGATCTTAAAAGCCAGCTTGAACAAATGAAAAAAATGGGTGGTATGGGCAAAATGCTTTCGCTCATGCCGGGAATGGGTAAATTAAAGAAAGCTCTTGGCGGAGCTAATATTGAGGAAAAAACCTTTGATAAGCAGGTTGCTATCATCAATTCCATGACAAAAAAAGAGCGCGAAAATCCAGCCCTATTAAATGCTTCACGCCGTAAACGCATTGCTAAGGGAGCGGGGGTTGAAGTTTCTGAAGTTAATAAATTGATGAAACAACACCGCCAAATGGCAGATATGATGAAAAAACTTTCTAAAGGCGGTGGTTTAGGCGCGCTTGGCTCTTTATTTGGAGGCAATATGCCAAATATGGGAGCGATGAAGGGGGCTGGTGATATGGATCAGAGCCAACTTGAAAGAATGGCGCGCGAAATGGGGTTAGATCCGAGTGCAGTTAATAAAGGGAAGGAAAGTGAATTAGCAGAAAATGCAAAAAAACTAGCTGAAAATAAAGAAAAAAAACCACAAATTCCAGATTTAATTAATATTGGCAAACCACGCTTTCCCGGACTGCCCGGACTTGGAGGAAGCTCTCCCTTTAAGAAAAAATGAATAATTTATAATTACAGGTAAAATAAGGAAAAACTAAATGGCTATAAAAATTCGTCTTGCCCGCGCTGGTAGTAAAAAACGTCCCTATTATCATATTGTTGTTGCCGATGCACGCGCCCCGCGCGATGGCCGCTTTATTGAAAAAATAGGCTCATATAATCCATTATTGCCTAAAGATAATGATGAACGAGTTAAAGTAAATATTGAAAGGGCAAAATATTGGCTCTCAGTTGGTGCAAAAGCGACCGATAGGGTTGCCCGTTTTCTAGATAAAGAAGGTCTATTAAAAAGAGAAGCTCGCAATAATCCTAAAAAGGGCGAACCCGGCGCTAAAGCTAAAGAAAGAGCAGAAGCAAAAGCACAGGCCGAATTAGAGGCTAAAGAAGCAGAAAAAGCAGCAAATGAAGCATCAACAGAAGATGAAGCGCCCAATGAAGCTCCTAAAGAAGAAGCAAAAGCTGAATAAATGGCAGGGCAGGATTTAAGCCCAAAAGATGAACTTATTTTGGTGGGGCGGATTGGTGCGCCCCACTCAATAAAGGGCGCTGTGCGTATTAGGAGTTTTACGCAAAACCCGCTTGCACTTGCGGATTATGGTGCGCTTTATGATAATAAAGGCAATAAATATATTATCAAAAATATACGCCAGCAAAAAAACATTGTCACAGTGCAATTTGAACATATTACTAATAGAAATGAGGCTGAAAAACTCAATGGAACTGAATTATTCATTGATAGGAAAGCTTTGCCAAATAATTTATCCGAAGATGAATTTTATGTTCATGATTTAATTGGTTGTGATGTGCTTGATGAAAATTCAAAATTGATTGGAACGATAATTTACATTGATAATTTTGGCGCAGGGGATCTATTAGAAATTGCTCCAATAAATGAAGATGGCAAATTTTCTAATGAAACCTATTATCTTGTTTTTAATAAGGAAAATGTGCCAGAAGTAAATATTGAGCAAAATTATATTTTAATTAACCCACCTACTGAGACTATGGGAGCTGAAAATGGTAAAGAGAAATAATTTTCACGCTTCTATTATTACGCTTTTT
The DNA here is from genome assembly GCA_015490455.1 of Hyphomicrobiales bacterium. GTDB lineage: Bacteria > Pseudomonadota > Alphaproteobacteria > Rhizobiales > Devosiaceae > S141-66. The sequence goes on along the minus strand of WFXU01000021.1, from coordinate 1,971 downwards.
CCTGAACTCTTTCCCGGCACTCTTGATGTTTCAATATTTAAGCGCGCACAAAAGGAAGGCTTATTCTCACTAGAAACCATTAATTTACGCCAATTTGGCTTAGGTAAGCAAAAAATGGTTGATGATACGCCAGCTGGGGGAGGGTCAGGAATGGTGTTGCGCGCCGATGTGTTGGCTAATGCTATTGACCAAAGCACAAAGGATAATGATAAAAGAAGACGCATTTTACTTAGCCCACGCGGAAAAAAATTTACGCAAAAAATGGCGCATGAATTAAGTAAGAGTGAGGGGGTTATTTTAATTTGCGCTCGTTTTGAAGGAGTAGATGAGAGAATAATAAAGAAAAGAAATTTAGAGGAAATATCAATTGGCGATTATGTCCTTGCAGGTGGGGAAGTTGCTGCAATGGCAATGTTAGAGGCAATAGTGCGCTTAATTCCTGGTGTGCTTGGCTCAGATTTAAGCGCAATAAATGAGAGCTTTGAAAATAATCTATTAGAATATCCGCAATATACCAGACCACAAATTTTTGAAGGGCAAAAAATCCCTAATGTTCTATTAGAGGGGAATCATCAGAAAATAGAAAAATGGCGAAATGAACAAAGTAAAAAACTTACCCTTTCTCGCCGCCCAGATTTAATTGCAAATAAAGAATAACAAAATCCCCTTCACGGAAAATATAATTATTGAAATATCGCCGCAAATCCATTTATATAGTCATATTGCTTAGTAAAAATTATTTTTTTATAGACTCTTAAGCAAAGCTACTGTATAGGGCGCTTGATAACCGTCTTAACCAAGAACGGATGAGGGCTCTGCCCAAAACATCCCTTAGAAAAGATAGATACGGATTAATTATGGATATAATTGAGCAGCTTAATATTGAGCAAGCTGAAAAATTGGCTAAAAAACGTGAAATACCAGTTTTTTCAGCAGGTGATACTGTTAAAGTTTGGGTGAAAGTGCGCGAGGGAACTCGTGAACGTCTCCAGGCCTTTGAAGGGGTTGTAATTGCCCGTAAAGGTGCTGGCTTAATGGAAAGTTTTACCGTTCGTAAAATCTCCTATGGGGAAGGGGTTGAAAGGGTATTTCCGCTTTATAGTCCTAATATTGATAAAATAGAGGTTTTGCGGCGCGGTAAGGTTCGCCGGGCAAAACTTTATTATTTACGTGATCGTCGCGGAAAATCAGCGCGTATTTTTGAAGCAACAAATGCCCGTATTAAGAAAATTCAGGATAGTGAAAGAAAATTAGCGCAAGAAGCGCGCGCTCAACGCGAAAAAGAGCGCGAAGAGGCGGCAATTGAACTGGCAAAAGAAAAAGAAGCCGAAGGACAAGAAGAAAGTAAGGATAAATAGACATTAAAATACAAGCGCTAGCAAAGATGGCGTTAAAGCTGAACGTTAAGAGAAATGGCGTCAGGGGGAGCGGCGTGAGCGCACAAGAGATTCCGTGCTTACGCCATAGTTTAGTTTGCCCGCCATAAGGCTACTAACCACACGTTCAAAAATTCAATTCACCCTGCTAACCCATTGATTTTGTTTCATATTCACCGAACCGTAACGTTCGGTTCGGTAAATGCCGCTATATTTCAATGAGTTAGCGGTGGGTATATTGGTTTTAGTAAGGGACAGAGCTCTGAAATCAGAAGTCGCAAAATGCCCAAAAGGAACAAAATATTAAGAAATATCAATATGTTAAAAATTCTTCACGGAGGATAAATTAAAATTGTATTAGTTGAGATTTGTCTGACATTTTTTATAAATTGCAATTGTATGAGAAAGGATATTAGAAATGAACTCTTATTAAGAAAAGATCATAAAACCGAAGTTAGGTCTATTAGAGCTTGCCAAGCAGCTTGGCAACATATCACAAGCGTGCAAAGTCATGTGATATAGCCGCGATAGTTTTTACCGTTACAAATAGCTTTATGAAAAGGGTGGTGAAGAAGCGCTGATTGAGATCAGCCAC